>JBAVOF010000138.1:0-2294 GCA_049691835.1 Polyangiales bacterium | reverse complement strand
CCTCCATGCCGCCCTTGATACCGAACCCGAGGATCGCGCCCTTCCCGGAGGGCAGGTAGTGATTGGCGAGCTCGTTGTCTGGGTGTGATGGGAGACCGGGGTAGTTCACCCATTCGACCGCGGGGTGCTTCTCGAGGTGTTCGGCGACCGCCTGGGCATTGTCGCAATGGCGCGGCATGCGCAGGTGCAAGGTCTCGAGGCCCTGCAGGAACAGGAACGCCGCAAACGGGCTCATGGCCGCGCCGGTGTCACGAAGCCAGTGCGTTCGGATTTGCACGTTGAAGACGATGTTCCCCATAGGAGCCAGCGCGTCGGCGAGCACCGCGCCGTGGTAATTCGGCGAGGGGCCGCAAAACTCGGGCCACTTGGCGCGATCATCGGTCCATTGGAACTTGCCTGAGTCGACGATCGCTCCGCCGATGTGCGTTCCGTGCCCACCGATGAACTTCGTCGTCGAGTAGACGTTGATGTCGATACCGTGCTCGAAGGGCCGAAACAAGTACGGCGTCATCACCGTGTTGTCGCAGATCACCGGAAGAGCCCCGTGCGGAGCGCTGTGGGCCGCCTCCGCGATGGCCTTGAAGTCCGGAACGTCGTTCTTGGGGTTGCCGATCGACTCGATGTACACCAGGCGCGTGTTCTCATCGACGAGCTTGTGAATCTGCTCCGGATGTGCCGGGTCGAAGAAGCGGACCTCGACGCCCAAGTTCTTGAAGGTGTTGTTGAAGAGGGTCCAGGTCCCGCCGTAGAGGCTGGTCGCCGAAACGAAGTTCTGTCCCGAATGGCAGAGCGTCAAAATAGCCGCATTGATCGCTGATTGCCCGGACGCAAAGCAGAGGCCGGTCACGCCGCCGTCGAGCGCAGCCAGGCGCTTCTCTAGGACGTCGACCGTCGGGTTCATCAGGCGCGAGTAGATGTTCCCGAACTCGGCCAGCCCAAAGAGCGCGGCCGCGTGGTCGGTGTCGTTGAATACATACGAGGTGGTCGCGTAGATCGGAACGGCGCGCGAGTTGGTCGCCGGATCGGGGACCTGGCCGGCATGGAGCGCAAGGGTACCTAGGCCATAGTTCTCTTCAGTCATTTGGATTCACCTCGTTGCTGGGGGACGAGCACGGTTGCTGGGGGCGGCGAGGATACCGCGCCGTCCCGCTGTAATCCACCTCACAGGTGACACGAGGGGCGAAACTCGCAAGCACCGGCCCTCCAGATTTGCCAGACTCTTTGAGGAGGCGGGGACCACAAATGGACGCAGGCAGGCACGATTCACTCGCAGACCAGCTCATGGAGCTGCACACCCTTCAAGAGGCGCGCATCGCGGCCGAAGAAGAGGCGAGACTCAAAGCGGCGGAAGACGCTCGCCGACGTGTAGAGGCGGCGGCTGCGCAGCGCCGTGCAGAAGAGCAAGCACGGCTACAGGCGGCAGAAGAACAGCGCTTGGCCGAACAGAGCGCACGCCGCGCCGAGGAAGAGCGCCGCATTCGCGAGGCCAAAGAGGCCGAGCTCCGCATTCAGCTCCAAGAAGAGGCCAAGGCACGCGCGGCTGAACAGCAGCGCATGCTCGCTCATGAAAAGGAAATGGCGTCCATCACTGCCGTTGAGAAGGCAAAGATCCGCGCGCGCAGAATCGTGATCGGCGGCGCGGTCTTTGTGCTATTCGCCTCGATAGGCGGATACGCGTTCGTGGTGAAGCCGGCGCTCGAGCGACAGGCCATGGCGGCCGAGATGGCCAAGCAGCAACAGCGCCGCTCCGAGATGGACAAGGAAAAGGCCCAGCAGGATCTGGTCGACGCCAAGGAGCAAACGGCCGCTGCGGAGCGCGAAAAGCAACGGCTCGAGAAGCGTCTCGAGAAGCGAGAGCAGCCTCAGCAGAAGCCTGCACCGACGGCAGCCTCGCCCGCGAGCAACAAGTCAAAATCTCGCCCTGAAAAGAAGACGGGGTGCGCTCCGGACGATCCGCTCTGCGGAATCTCGATCGACTGACGCGCGGTTCAACTGGTGCGATGGTCGCTACGGCAAGCGATACGGCGCTAGCTCTCGCTGCGTGCGCTCGTACATTTTCCCCCAGAGCCACAGGCTCAGGGTCGGGGACAGCCGTTCCACGAACCAGAAGGCCCTGAACCACGACGGGACGATGATAATCGGGACGTTTCGTTTGACCTGCCGGAGCGCTTGGCGTGCGAACGCGCGCGGGTCCATCGGCCTTAGTTGCTCCCAGAGCTTCATCATCGTCGCCTCGGCGTCGGGGGCAAGATTGGTTCGGCCGAACTTTCCCGCCGTCATGATGGGGGTGCGAA
>JBAVOF010000137.1:0-10881 GCA_049691835.1 Polyangiales bacterium | reverse complement strand
GCAGAGTCGTAACCCCGGTACTCCAATCGCCGAAGCCCATCCAATAGGATGGGCGCCGCCTGTTCGTCACCGACGTGACCAACGATTCCGCACATGCCCAGACTTTAGTCGATAGGACCACGTTGCGCACCGGCAGCGCTTGGCTTTGGTCGCTTGTCCTCGAACCTTGCTTTGACCTCTCCGTCGGGGGAGAGCACGGTCACCGGGCCGAACTCTTGGAGCGATCTGGCGAAATCGGCTGCCTGCCCGACGACCACCACCAAGGCGTCGTTGGGCCGGATGTAGTTGCGTGCCACGTACTGGGCTTCAGTTGAGCTCGTTTTCCGGATCCGCTGGCGGTAGAGATCCCAGTAGTCGTCGGGTAGCCCGAAGACTCGGAGATCCACGACGAGCTCCGAGAGCTTTCCAGGCGTATCGACCCTGAGTGGGAAGGAATCGCTCAAGTAGCGCTTCGCATTCCGGAGCTCGTCGGGCTCCGCGGGTACCTGATTGATTCGCTCGAGGTGCCCGAGCAACGCACCAATCGCCTCCGTGGTGACCTCGGTCCGGACCGAGGCGTAGGCGACGAATGGGCCGACCTGCACGCGCTCACCGATAGAGCTGTACGCCCCGTATGTCAGGCTCCGTTTTTCCCGAAGATCCATGAAGAGTCGGGATGCCGCCGACCCGCCGAGAACCTGATTCGACACCATCAGGGGAATCCACTCGCGGTTCGCGCGGGCGATCGCCAGGTTGCCCATGTAGATCACCGACTGCACCGACCCGGGCCGATCGACAACTAGGATGCTTCGATCCTTCCGTTCCGGCGGATTGGCGTACTCCGGGACGGCACGCTTGCCGTCCTTCCAGGAACCGAAGGTCTTGGTTACGATTTCCACGACTTGATCCGGTTCGACATCGCCGGCCACGACGAGAAACGAATTGCGCCCCACGAAGTGCTCGCTGTGCCAGCGCGCCAAATCTTGCCGCCGGACGCGCTTCACCGCGGCGGGCGTGGTGTCGACCCTCGCATACGGATGCTGGCCGTATAGCTCCCGGTAGAACGTACGCCGCGCGATGTACCCGGGCTCCCGTTCGGAAAGCGCGAGACGATCGAGCTCGCGGCGTTTGAGCTTCACGAGCTCTTGATCGCTAAAGGCAGGCTTTCCGGCGACCTCGGCAAGCATGGCCATGACCACCTCGAACTGCTCGGCGAGCGCCCGGACGCCGACGTACGTGTTCTCCTCGTCGGAGCTCGTCCAGAGATCTGCGCCCAGGAACTCGATCTCCTCTGCGATCTCGGCGCTCGAGCGCTTGGTCGTGCCTTCCTTGAGCATCTGCGCCACCAGGCCTGACAGGCCTGGGAGCTTCTCTGGATCGGTTTCACCGCCGCTACGGACGACCAGTGTCGCATAGATCAACGGCAGTTGATCGGTGACGACCGTGTTGACCTGCAGACCGTTATCCAACTCGGCGACTTGCACCGGTGGAAGCGACATGTCCTTGACTTCACCCGGCGCCGGCGGCCGCCCCAGCGCTGTTTGCGCCTCGGCTTGTGCGTCCTTGGCAGTCTCGGGTTGCGTACTCGTGCTTCCTTTCGAGCCTCCGCACGCCGCGGCCACCAAAAGCCCGCTCACGAACGCGAGCAAACGGAATGCCATGCGCATCTTCATTTTGCCTCCGATGCCGGAGCCGTACCGGGCGACACGTTGAGCACCGTGCGATTGGTCGGGTCAAAGTAGGTGTTTGCGACACGTTTGATGTCCTCGGCCGTCACGGAGAGGTAGTAGTTCAGCTCCAACTTGAGAAGATTCGCATCGCCCCAATACAGCTCGAACTCCGCCAGTCGTTGCGAACGGGCCATGTTTGATTGCAGACCGAACACGAAAGCAGCCTGAATCCGGTTCTTGGCCTTTTCTAGCTCCTGTGCCGTCACGCCTTTGCTGGCGACCGACCGAAGCTCGGCGAAGATCGCATCCTGAGCCTCTGTGGGCGTGTGGCCGCTCGACATGACACCCCAGAAGGAGAACAAATCGGGGCCGCGTCGGTCGTCGGTTCCGACGGCGATGTCCTGACAGATCTCCTTCTGCTTCACGAGAGACTGATAGAGCCGGCTCGACTCCCCGTCGCCAAGCACGATTGCGAGCATTTCGAGCGCGTAGTGATCAAACGAGCGGTCCGGGGGGATGTGGTATGCGACGTGGAATGCCGGGAGCGTGGCGTTCGCGTCGGCCATGGTCTCGATGCGTTCGGCGGACTGTTCCGGCGGTGGAGGCTCCAGGTAAGGTGGGGTGGCCCTGGCCGGGATGTCGCCAAAGTACTTTTCGACCAAGGCGAGTGCTTCGTCGACGCTGAAGTCCCCACTGATGCTCAAGACCGCGTTGTTGGGCGTGTAGTAGGTGTCGAAGAACTGTTGCACTGCTGCGAGTGGTGCATCGATCAGGTCCTGCATGTCGCCGATGGTCGAATGCGCGTATGGCCAGTAGTCGCCGTAGGCGAGCTCGTTGATACGGAGCATACTCGGGATGTATGGCTGATTGTCGATCCGCTGGCGGCGCTCCTCCATCACGGTCACCCGTTGATTCTCGAAATTTTCTTGCGTGATCGCGAGCGATCGCATCCGGTCCGCCTCGAGCCAGAGCCCGAGCGCGAGCTCGTTCGACGGCAGGGTTTCGAAATAGTTGGTGCGGTCGTTGCTCGTGGTTCCGTTTGCTTCGCCGCCCCTGTTGATGATGAGGCTGAAGTGCTCGCCTTTGCCCACATTGGCAGAGCCCTGGAACATCATGTGCTCGAACAAGTGGGCGAAGCCCGAGCGCCCTCGGACTTCGTTGCGCGAACCCACGTCGTAGTAGACGGACACCGCGACCGTGGGTACCGTGTGGTCTGGGTTCAGAACGACGCGTAGGCCGTTGTCGAGGGTTGCGCGGCTCACCTGCAAGTTGGAGAGAGCAGCGGCGCTTTGCTCGGCCGTCGCGCGCCCGCCCTCGAAGAACCATCCCGCCAAGACGAGCATCCCCAATGCTACACGCATCAAAACCTGATTCATCTAACTCCCACCAACACGAGAAACGCGGAAAAGCTTCCAGTGTCGCTACCACATCCACCTCCCAGGGCAAAGCGGTTGACGCGACTCGCGGTATTGCGGACACTCCCCGGCCCGCATGACTGTCGCTGTCCTATCGATCGGCACCGAGCTCACCCGGGGTGAGTTGGTGAACACCAATGCCGCATGGCTCGGCGAAGAGCTGACCAAGCTCGGATTCGACGTGACCGAGCACGCCACGGTGGATGACGACCTCGAGCGAATCGTGACGACCTTGCGGCGCTTTGCGAACACCCACCGCGTCGTGATCGTGACGGGGGGACTCGGGCCGACCTCTGACGATCTCACCACCGCGGCGGCAGCCGAGGCAGCTGGCGTGGAGCTTTGCCGCGACGAAAGTGTCGTAGAAGGCATTCGCCAGAAGTTCAGGGCGTTCGGGCGGGTGATGCCGGAATCGAATGCGAAGCAGGGGGACTTTCCGGTAGGCGCAGAGATTCTGACGAATCCCGTTGGCACCGCGCCCGGCTTCGCGATGAAGCTCGGCGACGCCCGCCTCTTTTTCGTCCCTGGCGTGCCCCGCGAAATGCAACACATCTTCGATGCGTCGATCGCCCCGGCGATCGCGGCGCTCGCCGAGCCACGAACGCATCAGGTGCACCTGCGGACGTTCGGCATGACCGAGTCCGGTGTTGCCGAGGCGCTGGCCGGTCTGGAGCGTGAGCATCAAGGCCTCACGCTGGGCTATCGAGCCCACTTCCCCGAGATCGAAGTGAAAGTGCACGTGCGCGCAGATTCGGTGGCCGAAGCCGAACGCCTGTCGCATTCGATTGCGGACAAGGTGCGCGTGGTTCTCGGTGACGCCGTGTTCGGTGGACGGGCTGCTACTTTTCCCGAAGTCGTCGCCAAGGCGCTTCGCGACAGGGGCAAGACGCTTGCAGTGGCGGAGTCGTGTACCGGCGGGCGGGTTGGCGAGATGCTGACGCGTGTGCCCGGCGCATCAGACTACCTGTTGCTCGATGCAGTCGTCTACGCCAATAGCGCCAAAGAGGCCGTGCTCGGGGTGAGCTCCGAGCTGTTACGCGCGCATGGGGCGGTGAGCTCGGAAGTGGCTGCCGCCATGGCGGAAGGTGTGCTGCGGGTCGCTGGTGCCGACATCGCCGTTTCGATTACGGGAGTGGCAGGGCCCGGGGGGGGCACCGAGGACAAGCCAGTGGGAACCGTTTGGTTCGGCCTGGCGCGCAAGGGCGAGCCGACGATCACCAAGCACCGAAAGCTTCCCTGGGGACGAGACCGTGTCCAAACCTTGTCGGCGTACATCGCGCTCGAGCTCGTCCGACGGGCGGTACTGGGACGCGAGCTCGAGCTTCCCGAACGCTGAGTCGGTGCTCGCGGCCGGAGCCTAGCCACGGTATCCTGCGGTACTATGCAGGTTAGGGGGCTCGCCGGACGCTTTGCCCGAGCACGAACTTGACTAGGGTAATGAATCCGACTAGACGGGTGTTCAGGTATTTTCACTCAAAGGAATTCGCGCCATGGCCGACTCGAATCGGGACAAAGCTCTCAATCTAGCCCTCGGAACCATTGAGAAAGCCTATGGAAAAGGCTCAATCATGCGCTTGGGCGATGCCGCTGCCAGGGTGAAGGTGCCCGTGATTTCCACTGGGGCGATTTCACTCGATCTGGCCCTCGGCGTCGGCGGTTATCCGCGGGGCCGTATCATCGAGATCTACGGTCCGGAATCCAGTGGGAAGACCACTTTGACCCTCCATGCGATCGCCGAGTGCCAGAAAACCGGCGGCATCGCAGCCTTCATCGACGCCGAGCACGCCCTCGACCCGAACTATGCACGCAAGCTCGGGGTGAACGTCGACGAGCTCCTCGTCAGCCAGCCGGACAACGGCGAACAGGCCCTCGAGATCGCAGATACCCTGGTGCGCTCAGGCGCGGTCGACATCATCGTCATCGATTCGGTGGCGGCCTTGGTGCCCCGCGCGGAGATCGAGGGCGAGATGGGCGACAGCCACGTCGGTCTTCAAGCGCGCCTCATGAGTCAGGCGCTTCGAAAGCTCACTGGCAACCTTCAAAAGAGCGAGACGACCCTCTTCTTCATCAACCAGATTCGCATGAATATCGGGGTGATGTTCGGGAGTCCCGAGACGACGAGCGGGGGAAATGCCCTCAAGTTCTACGCGTCGCAGCGCCTCGACATTCGTCGCATCGGTACGATCAAAGTCGGTGAGGCGGCGGTCGGCAACCGTTGCCGGGTCAAGGTGGTAAAGAACAAGCTCGCCCCGCCGTTCCGTCTGAGCGAGTTCGATATCCTCTTCGGGAAGGGCATCAGCCGCACCGGTGACGTGCTCGACCTGGGCGTCGAGGCCGGCATCATTCAGAAGTCAGGCGCTTGGTACAGCTATGGCGACGAGCGGGTCGGCCAAGGGCGCGACAACGCACGGGCCTTCCTCGAAGAGCATCCCGACGTGCTCGCGCAGGTTGAACGCAAGTTGCTTCAGCAGCACGGGCTCATCGAAGAGGACACGCCCGCGGAGCCGAAGGCAGCAGCGAAAGTCTCTACTCCGGCCGCCGCTCCGGAAGCCCCCAGCAAGCGCCCGCGACCCAACTGAACCCCTTTTCCGGTGTCCGCCCTGGCCGATTGCCAAGCTCGAGGAGCCAAGCGCTACGGGACGCCCTAAGCCACTGGAATCACAGAGGTTTGCCGAAAAGTAAGCATTGACTTTTGGGTCCAGTTTTGCTATACATCATCGGTGCATGTAGTTGGTTGCACGCCCAGTGACGAATGGCTTGCTGCCCGCGCTCCCAGCGCGGGTTTTCGTCGTTTCTGACTCGAAGGAGAGTGCTCTCATGAGCTTTAGCGTAGGCGACAAGGCAGTTCATCCGGCTCACGGCGTCGGCGAGATAACCCAGATCGAGGAGCGGCTCATCGGTTCCGACAAGATCGACTTCTACATTCTCAAGCTCGTCAACGGGAAATCCGGGACGATTCGTGTTGCGTTGAACGCGGTCGACCGAGTCGGCCTTCGTCAGGTCATGTCACGCAGCGCCGCTAAGACGGTGCTTGACGAGCTCAAGAAGGACGAGATGGCGGTGACCTCGCAACCCTGGAACCGGCGCTATCGCGAGTATACCGAGATGCTCAAGAGCGGATCTCCAATCAAGGTCGCCAAGGTCCTGAGAGATCTGTCGAAGGTCCGGGCCGATAAGGGCGAGCTCAGCTACGGCGAGAAAAAGCTGATTGAACAAGCACGGAAGCTATTGATCACCGAGTTGGCGCTCGCACGCCGTGTCCGCGAAGAAACCATCGAGCGCGACATCGACAAAATCCTCAACTAAGCACCGATCGACTCAGACCCCACGCGAGTTCTTTTCGTCGTGGCCGGACTGCCCGAATCGTCGGGAGAGCTCGGTGAGCAGGTCGCGCAACGAGACCTCGCGCAGTACGAGTCCGACCAGCATGTGGTAGACGAGGTCGCCAGCTTCGGCGGCCACGCGCTCGTCCGACTCGTCGATTAGGGCCCGGCCCAGCTCGGCCGATTCTTCGCGAACTTTGGCGTCGATCTTCGCCGGGCCCGCATCGAGCAACGACTTGGTGTAGCTCTTACCGGCACGGGAGGCCTTGCGCGCTTGCAGCGTGCGTTCGAGCCGGAGCAAGGTAGGGGCGGCGGTGTCGCCGCTCTGCCGCACGGCCGCACCGTCGGCGTCCAGGCGCCGGAAGAAGCAGGTCCGCTCCCCCGTGTGACAGGAAGGACCGCTTGGATCCACCATGTAGATCAGCGCGTCGCCGTCGCAATCGACCCAGACTTCGCGAACCCGGAGCGTGTTGCCGCTGGTCCCACCTTTCTTCCACAGGCTCTGGCGTGATCGGCTGTAAAAGTGGGCAAAGCCCGAGCTCAGCGTCCGAGCGACCGCGAGCTCGTCCGCGTAGGCCACCATGCGTACTTCGCCGGTTTCCGCGTCCTGCGCAATCACGGCGACGAGGCCCTGGTCATCGTATTTGAGCGCGTCGAAGCCCATGCGCGGGGGTTACGCCAGGCGGAGGCGGTCCGCAACTCAATGGGGGCAGCCTCGTTGATCAAGGTCAGTGCCAGCGGCAGCGACAGCAACCCTGTTCTGGAATGTGCGTCCTGGGGCGGGACGCGTTGGCTCTGCGGGGTGCAAGCGTTCGCGACCTAGTGGCGCATCCCCATCAACGCTTCGAGGGTGTCTCGGAGCCCCCGGAGGTCCGATGGGCTCACGTGTGCCGAGGCGCCCGCTTCGAGAGCTGCCTGCCGATCGGCCTCGCCGTTGGCGTACAAGATGGCGCGGACGTGTTGCGTGTGCCTGCCGCGCTTGAGCGCGTCGATGATCGCGGCGCCGCTAAGGTCCCCGATTCGGGCGGCAATCACGATGGCATCCGGTGGTTGCTCGCCAATTTGCAGAAGCCCGGCAAGGAGCTCCGGATAGTCCACCACGTCGAAGGGGGCCCGCAACGATGCGAGCAACTTGTCCTTGGCTTCGATCCCATCGACGAACAGAGCAACGCGCGGGCGCTGACCGTCCAGCTCGTGCGGGATTGGATACCCATACTTGCGGAGGAAGTCGAGCACGTGCGGGCGGCGGAAGCGCAGGTGGCGGCCGGGAGTACGGAAGTGCGGGATCTGACCCCGATCTGCCCAGTTGTGGATTGTCTTGAGGTCCACCTGGCAGAACCGGGCGATTTCCGAGGCGGTGAAGAGGTCCTTGGCGCTGTGCACGTCGGCCACCATGTCATTTGGGTAGCCGCCCTCGTCGAGGCCAGACAAGGAATAACCAGAAGAATCTGGAAAAACTGTAGCCTAGCGAACAGGCCCGGGCGCGTCGCGCCAGGCTCCGTTGTCGAAGATCATCCGCGTCGCGCCCGGCAGCACGGGGTCCGTTTCTGGGTGCGCCGGGTCGCCCGGGAGTGCGAGGAACCAACCATCGTCGCCGCTGACGACCTGCGGCCTGACCAGCGGTGGCTTGCGCGACAGCGCCGCGGCGATCACCGACTCCGCAAGCTCGAATTCCGCCAACCATTGGAGGGTTCGAACGGTCGGTGGCGCGAGCTTGATTCGACCGGCGAGCATGCCGTCGATCGCGCCAGCGGGTCGGAGCCAAGCGGCCGATGTCGTTTCAGTGCCGTCGTGCGATGCGGTTTGCCCTTCGGGCAGGACCGCGACGTAGAACCGCGTGTCGAAGCGGTAGCTCTCGATCTCGGGCGTGATCCACCGGGCATACGGCGTCAGCGCGTCGGAGTCGATCTGCATGTCGATGGCGCCCGCGATCTCCGGGAACGACGCACCCCCGAGTAGTCGCTGACGGGTTGCTCGCAAGTCGACACCTGCGGCGGCGCTCGCCAACAGCACGCCGGCTTCTTCGAACGTCTCCCTAACGGCAGCGATCAGAAGGCCCAGCCCCACGTCGCCGTTCGTCTCGCCCAGCCGTTCGGCGATCTCGTCGCTGGGTCGGTCGACACGTGCTCGCCAGCTCGGTTTCTTGTCGCTCGGGTCAACCTTTCCACCCGGAAAGACGTGCGCCCCGCCCATGAAGCCGCTTTGATGGTGGCGGCATAGTAAGAAGGTTTCGAGGCCTCTGTCCCCTTCCCGCAAGACGATGACGGTCGACGCATCCTTGATGGGCTTGTCGGCCGTATGCCTGCTCATGATTCGCTGGACAGCAGCACGTGCGTCGTCGACACCCCGATCGCGTTCGCGATCCGTGCCAGCGTTTCCAGAGATGGCGTGTGTCGTCCGGCTTCAACTCGGGCGATGTTCGGCCGATGAATCCCCGTGCGACGCGCGAGCTCCGCTTGTGTCAATCCGGCAGCGAGTCGCAGTTCCCGAAGGCGCGCACCGAGTCTTTCGCCATCGATCGCAACATCGCCCTGCCAGTTGGCCGCGTCCGAGGGCCCGTGAAGCGACGCGACCGTCAGTTGACAGACGGCGCCGCTCTTCAGCAGGAGGGTAGCTTTCGTGGCGCTCGGATCGATGGTGATGCTGGTGATCTCGGACCCATCGTCAGAGGCGTCGATCGGCCGGCTGTGCAAGGAAGCGTCGCCGTTTCCCAGCACGACGAGCACGTCATCACTGCATGGAGACACGGACACGAACTCAAAACGAAGATGACGTCGATCGTCGCCTCGCCGCGCCAGCACAGAGACGACCTGTGCGACGTCTTGTCCGTCTTGTGCCACTAGGCCTTGGCAAAGGTCGGTGATGATGTCTTCGAGAGCATCGCGATCACGATCGATGTGAGCGATAGGCAATGCGCCGGAAGCACGCACGAATCCGATCGTCGAAATCAACTCGTCAGCGTCGAGCCCTGCGCCGTCGACATCGACGATGATCGCCAGCTGACCACCGACGGCTTTGGCCAAATCACCGGGGGGCAAGACCCTCGACTCGATGTCGTGTTTGCTCAGGGCCTGCCGCCACTGCTGCACGACATGGTCACGATCCGTCAGCAATGTCACGGTTGCCGTCATCATTCCTCCGAGTTCGGGAGCGATGAGGTGTACACTCCCACGTCCGGAACCTCAACTGTGTATCGCCGGAAAGCGCGGCATGGTTCTTGACCGTTCGTCTACGTTGCGGTCCGCGGTTGACACTGGACGAACGCTTTGCTACCCACCTTCGCTTCAGACCGGGTGGCCGTGCTTGGTTCAATTGAGGGGCACCACCGATGTTCAAATCGACCTGCGTTTTCTCCGGCAACTCCAACCCGGTCCTCGCCGAGAAGATCGCCAAGTATCTGGAATTGCCCGTTGCCCGTGCACGGGTCTCGCGTTTCTCCGACGGCGAGGTATTTGCCGAGATCAAGGAAAACGTCCGCGGGGTCGATGTCTATGTCATCCAGTCGACGTGTGCGCCCGTCAACGACAACTTGATGGAGCTTCTGGTGATGATCGACGCATTGAAGCGCGCCTCCGCTGGCTCGATCACTGCGGTCATCCCTTATTACGGGTACGCGCGACAAGACCGGAAAGCCGCGCCGCGAACGCCGATCACGGCCAAGTTGGTGGCCGACTTGCTCAGCGCTTCGGGCGTCGACCGGGTGGTCTCGATGGACCTGCACGCCGGCCAGATTCAGGGCTTCTTCAACAAGCCGTTCGACCATCTGTACGCATTGCCCGTGTTTCTGGCCCATTTGAGGCCGCGTTTTTCTACGCCGCCGGTCTTCGTTTCACCCGATGCGGGCGGCGTGGAGCGCACCCGGGCCTATGCCAAGCGGCTAGATGCCGGTCTGGCCATCATCGACAAGCGCCGCGAAGAGAAGAACGTCAGCGAGGTCATGAACATCATCGGCGACGTGAGCGGGCGCGAATGTGTGATTTTGGACGACATGATCGACACGGCCGGTACGATGACCAATGCCGCCCGCGCGCTCCGGGACAAAGGGGCTAAGAGGGTCCTGGCCGCCGCCACCCACCCGGTTCTGTCGGGCCCGGCGGTCGACCGCATCGTGGATTCCCCACTAGAGGAGGTCATCGTGACCGACACCATCCCTCTTCGGGACGAGGCCGTAAAGACAGGCCGCTTCCGCGTGCTTTCGGTTGCAAGTTTGCTAGGAGAGGCCATCAAACGGATTCACCACAGCGACTCGGTGAGCTCGCTGTTTGTATGATTGGAGCATTCGACAATGGAAACGACGACGTTGCAGGCTGAGGTCCGCGATAGCCGCGGAAAGGGGCCAGCGCGTCGGCTGCGTGCACAAGGAATGGTCCCGGGCGTCTTCTACGGCCCGGGCATCGAGCCCACGCCGCTGACCCTCTCCCCCAAGGAACTAACGAAGGCGCTACGAGGTCCGCGTGGGCGGAACGTGGTGTTCAAGCTGTCCGTGGACGGGAA
>JBAVOF010000136.1:0-1737 GCA_049691835.1 Polyangiales bacterium | reverse complement strand
CTTGAAGAAGTCGACGTGCGCATACACATGGGCCATCACGAGTTTCTGATCGACCAAGCTATTGCCTTCGAGCAGGTAAGCGATCGCCGGGTTGTTGTTGATCACCAACTCGTAGATCTTGGAAAGCCCGTATTCGTGGCTCTTGCTCAGCCGCTCGTACTCCATGCCCCAGCGCCAGTGCGGGTAGCGGGTCGGGAAGCCGCCGTAGGCGGCGATTTCATTCATCTGGTCGTAACTCAAGACCTCGAAGACCGTCGGGAAGATGTCCAGCCCGGCGTCGCGCGCGAACCCTTCGATTCGCTGCTGCTCATCACGGAGGTAGTTTGGGAGCGCTGTTCTGAGGGCAAATTGGGCCACGGGCTATTTGCCTTTCCCGAGGAACTCTCGAATCGACCCGACGATCGCATCACGGTCATTGATCTCGCTGGTGATCAACTGGTCGTCGTCCGAGAAGTGTTCCCTGAGGTCCTTGATGAACTGGCCAGATCCGTAAGGGCTATCGACTTGACCGTAGCAGAACACGTTCGAAGCCGGGAGCAGTAGCTTCTTGAGAATGTCCACACACAGCAAGGTGTCGTCGACGCTCCAATTGTCGCCATCGGAGAAGTGGAACGGGTAGATGTTCCACTGGGACGAAGGATAGTCGCGTTCAATCATGTCCGCTGCTAGGCGGTAGGCCGAGGAGATCATCGTGCCACCGGACTCCCGCGTCCGAAAGAACGTGTCGCGGTCGACCTCGCGCGCCGCGGCGTCGTGAATGACGAAACGCGTCTCGATCCCCTTGTATTGCTTGCGAAGCCAGGTATCGATCCAGAACGACTCGATGCGCACGATCTCCTTCTGTTCGTCGCCCATCGAACCTGACACGTCCATCATGTAGATGAGAACAGCGTTCGCGACCGGCTCCTCCTCGGTCTTCCACGATTTGTATCGCATGTCGTCGCGTGTCGGGATGATCACGGGGCGCTTCGGGTCGTATGCGCCCAGGGCGATTTGACGCCGAAGCGCGCTTCGAAACGTCCGTTTGAAGTGACGAAGTGAGTTCGGCCCCACGTTGCGAACTCCGACATATCGGTCCTTCTTGTCGACGATGGCGCTCTTGCCTTTGTTCTCGATGTTTGGAAGCTCGAGCTCCTCGCCGAGGATGTCAGCCAGCTCGTCGAGCGTGATTTCGACCTCGAGCGCGTGCTCGCCCGCTCGATCGCCCGCTTCACCCTGTCCATCCCCGTCCTGTGGGCTTGCCGACAAGGGATCGCCTGGCTCGCCATCGCCCTGCGCGACACCTCCCTGCTGCTTGTCTCCGAAGCGCAGCTTCGGGATGTCGATGTGTGGAATCGGAATGGACACGATGTCCTTCCCCTGCCGACCGAGCAATTCCCCTTTAGAGATGTACTTCCGCAGATTCTGCCGAATCCGACCGCGGACGATGTTGCGGAACCGGGAGTGGTCCTGATCGATGCGCAGCGACAAGCGTTACTCCTTCACGTCGCCCCTTGCGAAGATGCTGGCGACGTAAGCGAGCACATCGGTCGCCGAAGCCTCGTTGTAGCCGTAGTACTTGATCAGCCGGTTCTTGATGATGTCGATCCGGTCTTGCGTCTCCTTGTCGATGACATTGGACACGAAGCTCGACAGCTTGATCGAATCCTTTTGATCTTCGAACAGCTTCATCTCGAGCGCGCGGCGCAGACGGTCATTGGTCTCGTGCGTGAACTTCTTTCCCTCGAGTGCCAGGTG
>JBAVOF010000135.1:0-1540 GCA_049691835.1 Polyangiales bacterium | reverse complement strand
ATAATCTCGTACGCGGCGTTGCGCACGTCGTCTGCGATCTCGAGCTCCCTGTCCCGATTCCATCCTGGCCACTTCCGCAGCGGAACGCCTCCGAGTCGGACACCGGACCACAGGACCACTTCCGAGTCACCGTGCTCGCCCACCACCTGGGCGTGAATTGAGCGCGGCTCCAGGTCGAGCGCTCGTCCAAGGGCCTCCCGTAGCCGAGCCGTGTCGAGCATCGTGCCTGTGCCGATCACCCGGGCGAGGGGAAGAGCCGAAGCCTCGGCCGCGACTTGAGTCATCACGTCGACTGGGTTTGTGACGATGACCAACATGCCTCGCATCCCTGACAATCGTCGAGCGATCTCGTGCACGATCGTGGCGTTGACGCGAAGCAAGTCGAGCCGGCTCTCCTTTGGGCCTCCCCCTTTGCCCGCCGCGATCACGATCGCATCTGCGTCCATCATCTCGTCGATCGAAGCGGCCCGGACCGACGCAGTCGGATAGAAGGACGCACCTTGCGCGAGGTCCATCGCCTCACCTTCCGCCAGCCCTGGTTTAGCATCGTCGAGCAGCAGCTCCGTGGCGAGTCCGCTATGCAGGATGGACGCCGCCACGCTCGACCCGACCCAGCCCATGCCCACAACGCCTATCTTCATTGCTCGTCGCCTGACCAGATTCCCCTTAGCACCCAAATTTCGGAAAACGACCTGTCCAACCACCTATCGTGTCGACTTTGTCCGATTCAATCCCCGCTCTTGAGGCTAGTATCCACTGAACCCATGCCTACCGGCGGTGATGCTACTTGTGACCACCGCCCGATCGCTCGCGCGCGCCTTGCGGATGTCGGTAGCCATGACCGAGTCGCTCAAGGCGCTCGATTCGCTTCTGCTCGTACTGATGATTGTGGAGCTGCTTCATACCATCCGTTTGTTTCTGGTGGAGCATCTGCTGGTCGCCGAGCCTTTTCTCATCGTCGCGCTGATCGCCGGGGTTCGTCGGATGCTGATCCTCACCACCGAAGCCTCCCAGTTCATCCAGACGAAGCCAGAGCAGTTCCGCATGGCCCTGCTTGAGATGGCGCTCATCATGGTGTCGTTCCTCGTGATCGCAGCGGCGATCGTGCTGCTTCGCAGCGTTCCGGGGGTCTAGTCGTCAGAATCCGGGCGGCCTGGCGCGCGCAGAGCCAAACCGCGGACATCGTCACTTCCCGCTCAGTGTCGGGCTTTCGCGCATTTACGTCGCTCCCTCGGCGCAACCGTTTCGCCGATGGCGCCGCAGCATTAGCTCCCGGTTGAGCCATTCCCTCGTTGGGCCTCGTCGAGGTCAGCCGGAAGCATCTCCTCCTATGATGGGGATATGAATGCCCTCAATATTGCTCAGGCGCGCGAGCGCCGGCACGGGATCCCACAATCGGGCAGATGAGCAGATGGTCCCGCGCCGGGCTCCAGAGTCGGCTTGGCATACAATGTGCGTGGGTGACAAAGGCGGGGGCTGGCCAAGCTGGCCGAACATGTCCCTACTTTGGGAGAAAGAAGCAATGCGAGTAGAACAGATC
>JBAVOF010000134.1:0-1619 GCA_049691835.1 Polyangiales bacterium | reverse complement strand
GTAGCTCAGCTCGGTGAGAGCGCTGCCCTGATAAGGCAGAGGTCGATGGTTCAAATCCATCCGGGCCCACCAGCCTCCTCCGGGGTTGCCTGATTGGCAGGCAGGGTTGAGTTGAGGCGCCGCTAGGTGATCTTCTTACCTTCAACCAACCTACGGAGAAGCCGTCGTCGGGTCTGCCTCATCTTCGCGGGGGTACCGACTGCGTCCTTGAATACACGCCTGGGTCCCTTGCCGCGATCGCGCGTAACCGTCAACGAGAAGCCGCTCTTCGTGGCCGTGATCGACAGTTCATAGATGTCGCCGTCCCTGTGTGCTACCCAGCGTTCGTTTGGGAGATCTGAAACCTTGGTCCATGAACAGTAGGTGTCACACTGCAGAAGTGCGCCCCGCATCTCTCGTGCTGTCGCGTATCGACCGTCGGGCGTCGGTGCGAGCGCCTTTGAAACCACCCCGGACAACTTCGCTGGTATCTGCGGATTGTGCTCGTGGACCGGGATATGGTCTCCAGTGGCGGCGTCCTCCTCCGACTCGGACGGATATTTGCCTGACAGCAAGCGATACATCGTGCAGCCGAGGGCAAATCAGTCGCTCGAAGGAGTTGTTGGTTCCCCCGCCATAAGCTCAGGAGCCGCGTGGGCGCCGTAAAGGTAGTCGGGATGCGCGATGCGCTTTCGCACGGTGTCTTCTGCAAGCCCAAAGTCGGAAATAACTGCGCCGCCGTTGTCATCGAGGAGCAAATTCCCCGGTTTGATGTCTCGATGAATGACCCCGAGGCTATGCGCATATGCGAGTCCATCCAACGTATCCCTAGTCCAACGCACCGTATCGATAACCGCAATCTCCCCGGCCTCCATACGTGCCTCGACTGACCCATTTGGCAAGTAGTCCATGACGATGAATGGACGCGGTGGTTCGAGTTCGACATTCCGGATCGACACTATGCGCTCATGTTTCCTGAGCAGGTTCAGCATCCGGGCCTCGAGTAGGACCTCGTCGAGCTCGACCTCATCGGATGGGAGCTTGATGGCTACCTTTTCCTCGAGCTCTAGATCTTCAGCGAGGTATACCTCGCCGAAGTAGCCCTCGCCGAGGAGGGTTAGAAGGCCATATCGGCCGTTTCCGAGAATGACAGTCTTGTCCTCCAATGCACGAACTACACTACCCTCGGTGAAGAGCGTCGGAGCTGCTGTTCGCATCGTGCATGGCCGCTACTCCGCCGCGCTCGTACTCGTGGACGGGATCCAAGTGATCGAGCAGGTCGCGCTGCCCGCACCGACTGAGTCAGAAAGCGTGCGGTTTTTCGAGCTGTTTCAGCGGACGCGTGACTTCGTTACCGAAGCGCAGCCGGATCTTTTCGCACTCAAGGTGTTTGAAGGGCTTGCGGGCAAAGACGAGGCTCGAAGAGCAGAGGGTGTAATGCTTGCCGGAGCCGGGTCTGACAGCAGCATCAAGGTAAGTCTTCTCGTCGGGGCAGGGATGTGGGTCCCCGCTGGACGTCCCCAGCCGAGAAGGAATCCGGTGATCGTCGGGGCATTGTGCGAGATGCTCGACCGCGAACTGATCGGCGAGGTGGTTAGGGATGCTGGCGCCGCAGCCCTGGCTTCAGTCTTGAAGTCGTC
>JBAVOF010000133.1:0-2901 GCA_049691835.1 Polyangiales bacterium | reverse complement strand
CCGCTGCGGTCCTCGAGCCCTATCTTCGGACCCAAGAGCGTTGGAACGATCTGGCCACGCTTCTTCGATTGCGCGCCGACGCCATGACGGACCCGCACGAAAAAGCGGAGCAACTGGTGGCGCTGGCCGAGGTTCATGAGCAGGGCCGCAAAGATCCGAACGCGGCGCTCGATGCGTTGCTGCAGTCGGTGGGCGAGCGACCCGACGATGACGAAATCCTCGATCGCGCCGAGACGCTCGCGGCGAGCCTTCAGCGATGGCAGGACCTGGTCGATGTGCTGTTCGCGGAGGCGGGGGCGAGCCTTGACACCGATCGAGCGGTGCGCCTGTACCAGCGCGTCGCGCGGATCTGCGAAGAGGAGGTCAAGGACCTCCGCAAAGCCATCGATGCTCAGGAGCGCGCGCTGAGCTTGTCGGCAGACGATCCCTCGATTCTTGAGGCGTTGGACCGGCTGCTTGAGCAGACGGGAGATTGGGAGCGGCTGCACGAGGTGATCTCACGGCAACTGGACTGTCGAGACGCCGATCGGCCCACGCTCTTCTTGAGGCAGGGCCGGCTCCGCGCGAGCCACCTGGGCGACCTCGAAGGCGCGCTTGGCGCGTACCAAAAAGCGATGGAGCAGGACCCGGGGCGCGATGAGATACTCGACGCCGTTCGGCGCCTGACGCAGAAACCGCACGTGGCGGGCAGCGCGCTCGACTTGCTCGAGGAGTACTACCGGAGCACGGGAAACCTCGAAGAGGTGGTGCGGCTCTATGCGCAACGGGTCGAGCTGGCGCCGAGCGATGCCGATCGCGTCTCGCTTCTCACCGAGGCTGCTTCGATTTGGGAGAACGACATCGGCCGCCCCGACGAAGCACTCGCCGCCCTGCGGGCTGCGGTGCGCATCGATCCGCGCGACAGGGCGCTCATCGACGGGCTGGAACGTCTCGCACAGGCGTCGGGGCGTTGGTCGGACCTCGATGGCCTGGTCGACGAGGTCGCCGTGCACGCGGATCTCGACCGGCGCGAGCTGTACGAGCTTCGCCTTCGCTCGGCCGGCTGGTATCGCGACCAGATGTCCGACCTGGTTCGTGCAGAACGAGCGCTCGCCGAGGCGCTTCAGCTCGACCCGGAGCCGCTAGAAGCGCATGCGCAGCGCATTGCGCTGATTCGGGAACAGGGTCGCACCTCGGATCTGGTCAGCGGGCTGCGCGCCTGGGCGGACGTCGAGCCGGACGCCGACCAACGCATCGCGCTGCTACGGGAGGCGGCTGAGTTGGCTCGCGACCCGCTCTCGGACCCCGAGCTCGCGGCGGACTGCTACCAGGAGCTGCTGGCGATCGACCGCGGTGACCTGAGCGCGCTTCGGGCGCTCTGCGAGATCCGGGAGGCGCAGTCCCGATGGAACGAGGTCGTCGGGCTGTTGGAGCGGCAGTTGGAGCTCGTTCCGGCGGACGCGCGCGGCCAGGTCGCTCGCTCGATTGGTGAGGTCTACCGGGATCGGCTCGACGACCCGCGCGCGGCGATCCGCGCCTACGAGAACGCCCTACAGCTCGACGAGAACGACGCGGCCACGATGGATGCGCTCGAATCGCTGTATCAGGGCAACGATCGCCTCGAAGCGCTACGCGCGTTGCTAGAGCGCCGCGCGGACGGGGCCGCCGAGGAGGCGCGCACCGCGTTGCAGCTTCGCCTCGCGCAGCTCTACGAGCACTCGTTTCGAGATCAGGCAGCCGCAATCGACATGTTCCGACGCGTGCTGAACGCGGAACCCGACAACGCGACCGCAAGCAGGGACCTGGAGCGGCTCTTCGAGGCGACCGCGGCCTGGGATGATCTCGTCGCGCTGCTCTTGTCGAAGGTCGGAGAGGCCAGCGACGAGGCACAGCGGGGCCTGCTGGAGCGCGTCGCCGCCGTGCACGAGGCAAAGCGCGAGGATCTCGATGCTGCCATTCAGATCTACGAGCGCATCCATTCCGACCTCGGCGCCGACGAGGGCTCCCTGCGAGCCCTGGCCGCCCTCTATGAACGCAAGGGCAGTTGGCCGCGGGTGGCCGACGTGCTCGAGCGGCTTTCGGCTCGCGTGGATGGGCAAGTGGCCGTCGAGCTCTCGCATCGCGTGGCCGATGTATGGGAGCAACGACTTGGCGACCCCGCGGAGGCGGCGAGGGCGATTCGGGCCGCATACGAGCGATTCCCGGGCGATGCGCCCACGCGCGCTCGGCTCAAGGGCTACTATGCGGCCAGGGGCGAGTACCGTGCCTTGGCAGAGCTCCTGGACGCCGAGCTCGAGGCGGCAGCCTCCGACAGCGAGCGCGCCGCGCTCTTGCGAACGATTTCGGACGTTTACCGCGATAAGCTCGACGACCCCGGCATGGCGGCGAGCTATCTCGAGCGAGCGGTCGCCCTGGGCACCGACGATCGGGCCGCCCTGGTGCCGCTTTGTGATTTGTACATCGCGGCGGGCCGGCATCAGGACGCGGTGCCTATCCTGCGGCGCATCATCGAAAGCTTCGGGCGGCAGCGAGGCAAAGAGCTCGCGACGCATCAGCACCGCCTCGGCCAGGCATTGGCAGCGACCGGTGATGCGGATGGCGCGCTCGAGGCCTTCGATGCCGCGTTCAAGATCGACCTCACCAATGTGGCGATCCTGCGAGACCTGGGGAAGCTCACGCATGCCAGCGGCGACCTCGACCGCGCGCAAAAGAGCTTCCGGGCCTTGCTCCTGCAGAAGCTGGAGCCGGACTCGGGGATTCAAAAAGCCGACGTCTACTACTACCTCGGCGACATCGCGGCGAAGCAGGACGACCCTCGCAAAGCGATCACCATGTTGGAGCGCGCTCTTGCAGAAGAGGCGGGGCACGAGCAGGCTTCGGCGCTCCTCGCTCAGTTGAAGGGTTGAGTCATGATCGCAGGCA
>JBAVOF010000132.1:0-2134 GCA_049691835.1 Polyangiales bacterium | reverse complement strand
GGCGTATTCATTGATCAGGCGATCCCCCTCGGCGGCCTTTCCAGAGAAGGTGTATAGAATGCCGCTATCGATGTGCTCCAGTGATTCCTTCATGTTCTGACAGGCCACCACGCTCCGGTAGTTTTCCTTGAGAATCACGTCTATGGCTTTGCCAAGCCTATCGAGTTGAACCATCGTCAGCGCGCCGACAATCGCAATGACGGCCAGCAGCCCGCCAAATCCCAGCATTAGCTTTTGTCTTATTCCAATCATGACCATGACCTCCACTGGTCTACCAAGCACAATCCGTGCCATTCGATAAACCAACGAAATTACAAGCATTTACGTCTTGTCATTAGAGGAATGCCTTGTGATGGACAAGGACGGTCCCGAATCGACCTTGTGTTTTGCAAGGCCAAGGGAAGGGGAAGAGGAGGGACTTGTCAGATGCCGTATTGCTTTCGCTTATGCCAAAGGGTGGCCTGGTCAATGCCGAGGATATTGGCGGCTTCCTGGAGGGTCTTGGTGGCGGCGACAACTCGGCGTATGTGGTGCTCCTCGATCACCTTCAGGGAAACATGGTCACCCAGTTGGAGCGGAGGCGTGTGTGGTGCAATGGACGCGGGGAGGTGTTCAATCTGAACAGTATCCGTGGTGCATAGGATTGCGGCTCGCTCGACCGCGTTGCGCAGCTCCCGGATATTACCCGGCCATGAGTATAGGCGTAGGGCCTTCATGGCCGAATCGCTAAAGCGTTTTAACAATTTATGATTTTGTGCGCCGAAGAACTCCAACATGCTTCTCGCCAGAAGCTCCACGTCCTCCGGGCGGTCTGCCAGGGGGGGCAAATCGATCTGAATGACATTCAGGCGATAGTACAGATCTTCGCGGAAGCGTGCTTCCTGAACCGCAATGTCCAGATCCGTGTTGGTTGCCGTGATGATGCGGACGTCCGCCCTTCTCGTCCGCTGATCGCCCACACTTTCGTACTCACGATCCTGTATGAAGCGAAGGAGCTTGGGTTGCAGCGCCAGGGGCAGGTCGCCTATTTCGTCCAAGAACAAGGTTCCACCCTCGCAGGCGGCGACTCGGCCGGGGTTATCACGGATGGCTCCGGTAAAGGCACCCTTCACGTGGCCGAAAAGCTCGCTCTCGAGAAGATCGGGGCTAAGGGTTGGGCATGAAATGGTCCCGAACGGCTTGTCAGTCCTGTGGCTCCAGCCGTGGATGGCGCGCGCCAGTACTGTCTTTCCTGTTCCGCTGGGACCTCGAAGCAAGACGACCGCCTCCGAGGCGGCCACTTGCCGTGCAAGCTCCATGGCGCGTTGCATGCGAGGATGTTGGGAGGTGAACGAAACCTCCGGGTGCAACCGCTCAAGGTCCTCCTTCAGTGTCGCTATGCGTTGCTCCATGCTGCGAACGGTCGCAACTCGGTCAATGACAAGTTGGACCTGTTCAGGAGTAAAGGGCTTGGGAATGTAATCAGTCGCCCCCCGCCGCATGGCTTCGACGGCGGTGTCGATGGATGCATAAGCCGTGATGACGACGATCTTGATCCAGGGACACGCGCCGAGAATGGAGGGAACTAAGTCGAGTCCATTCTCCGTGCCCAACCGCAAGTCCACAAACGCCAAGTCGAAGACCTGCCTGTCGGTTTCCGCCCGGGCGTCCTTTCCATTGCTTACGGCGGTCACGCGATGACCTCGCGACTCCAGGCAGACCGTGAGCGTCTTGCGGATATTGGCTTCGTCATCCACGATCAGGACATTAAGGCCTTGAGTGTTGCTGTTATTTTTCATCGTCATTGGTTATAACATTTCAAAATTTTTATTCCACCCATCGTGTAACGTGTTCAATTAAAAGCCAGTTGACTCCTTTTATCTGTATTGGTCCATACGGTATTCAACCCATTGACAGCATTTCACCTCATTGACAAGCTCCGTCCGTGTAAACGGAGGCAGAACAAAGAGAACGATCCCTATAAAAAACGATATGCAGACCAATTACAAGTGCTGGGGTGATGGACATTGTGTGGCCTTCGACCAGGGCCGGCAGCTTGCGTCAAGGTTCATACAACAAGGCTATCTTGAGAGCCGCGCAGGAAATGGTCCCCTCCGGGGCGAAAGTGGAGATTTTCGACCTAACGGGGATCCCC
>JBAVOF010000131.1:0-3301 GCA_049691835.1 Polyangiales bacterium | reverse complement strand
CGCGATCTTCTACGCGAACCCACTGCGGATGGCGCTCTACGTGTTCCGGCATTTCGGGATCGGCGCGATGATCGGGTTCGCGCGCCTCATGGCCTTCTGCAAATACCCAGCGAGCTTGATGGACCGTTTCACGCCGCGGAGCCTGCCGCGCAGCCTCGATGAGCTGCTCGCGAGCGCGCCGAGCGAACGTAAGCGGAAGCAGATCGAGCTCGCGTTCACCGGCAGTGCGATGGACCTGGTGGACCGCTTCCTGCCGGACCGGGAGCGGCATCGCACCCTGCGCGCTCTGGTCGCATTTGCCGCGGTGCAGTCCACGTACAAGGGGCCCTTCACCCCGGGGAGCGCGCTGTGCCTCGTCTACACCTTCGCGCAGAACGAGGGTGGCGGGCTGATGCGGCGCGTCCGGGGTGGAATGGGATCGCTCTCGGAGGCGCTCTGTCGGTCAATCGCAAACGAGCGCGGCGAGGTGCGGTTCAAGATGCCCGTGCGGCGCGTCCTGATCGAAGATGGTCGTGCCGCGGGCGTGGAGCTGCGCGATGGGCAGCGCATCATGGCGCGGGTGGTGATCTCGAACCTCGACAAGCCGGCCACGCTCTTCGGTCTGGTGGGGCGCGAGCACCTAGACGCGGGGTCGATCCAGCGCATCGAGTGCATCGAGCATCGCGGCGCCTACGTGCATCTCCTCTTCAAGCTCTCCCGCCTGCCGCGTCACGGGCCGCCCCTCGAACACCTAAACACCGACCCGCGCACGCGTTTCAATACCACGCTCGTTCCCGATCCGGAGCTGCAGCAGCAGAGCTACGAGGCCTGCCGGCGCGGCGAGGTGCCATCGCATCCGCCCGTAGGCATGCAAATCCCGACGGTCATGGATCCGAGCCTCGCGCCGGAAGGCTTCCACGTCGCGACGACCTACGGTTTCTTCTTCCCCTGCGACGCGCCGCGCGAGCAGCGTGGCAAGCTGCGCGACGAGATGGCGGAGCGGATCCTCGACCGGCTTTCGGAGTGGCTCCCCGACCTGCGAGAGTGCATCGTCGAGCGCGCGGTCTTCTCGTCGGACCACTTCGCCGCGATGCAGGGCGCCACCAAGGGCGACTTCACCCACGGCCTGATCCATCCGGAGCAGATGGTCGGTGGGCGCCTCCTGGTGCCGGGCTCCGCGCATGCCACGCCAATTCCAGATCTCTACCTTTGCGGCGCGTCCTGCCATCCCGGGCCGGGGGTCACGTTCCTGCCCGGCTATGGCGCGGCGTGCGAAGTCGCGGGCGCCTTGGGGCGTGCGTGAGAGGCTTGGCTGATTGCGGCTCGGCTCTCCGTGGTCAGCTCTTCGAGCCCTTCTTTTCGATCGCGAGCTCGCTCTTCTTTCTTGGCTGTTGCCCTGCCGGAGCCTGACTATAGTCGCCGAACGGGCCATCGCGCTTCGTCACCGCAGCCTTCACGCCTTCTTTCATGGCAAGCGAAACGAACGCCTTGCCTTCGCGAGTATTGCGCATCGCTCCGTCGAGAATCGGACCGAGCGTCTGTGTGCTCTGCAAGCCCATGTTGTCGTAGGCCTGATTGACGATCAGCTTCATCGAAACAAGCTGAGTCAGCGGGATCTTTGCGAGCTTGGCCGCCAGCTCGGCGACTCTCTGGTCCAGCTCCTCGAGTGGATAGGAAAAATTGATCAGCTCGATGTCCGCGGCCTCCTTGCCGCTTATCCACTCTCCAGTCAGTGCGTAGTATTTCGCTTTCGCGAGACCCAGCCGATACACCCACATCCCGGTCAGGTGGCAACCCCAGACCCTCGAGTACGGGGTGCCGATGCGCGCGTCGTCGGACGCAATCACGATGTCGGCGCAAAGGGCCATCTCCGAACCGCCGCCTACGCAGTAGCCGTGAACTTTGGCGATCACGGGCTTCAATCCGCGCCACAGACCCATGAACACTGGGAGGTAGCTCGTGTAGTGATTCGTCACCAGATGATGGTCCACTCCTGGGTCGTACCCGTCCTCCGTGATTCCGGGGTAGTGCCCCAGGCCGCCGGAGAAATCGAACCCGGCGCAAAAGCTATCGCCCGCCCCCTCCAATACGATGACCTTGATTTCGTCGTCGCGATTCGCGTCCCGGAGCGCAGCATCCATCTGCTCCAGCATCTCGAATCTAAGCGTGTTGTATTTCTCGGGTCGATTGAGACGGATGGTCGCGATCAGGTCTCGCTTTTCGTATTGGATCAACTCGTTCTGCATGCCGGATAGGTACCACGTTCCGCGTGCAGGGTCGCAGCACGATCTGATCGAGCCGCCGGGCTCAATTTCAGACGACCACGAACCACGGCCCGAAACTGGGTGTCGCTCCGCGGGGAGACGCCGCTCCTGCTTGACCCCGCATCCTCGCGTCAGCTCAAGAACTCGTCGACAGGGTCGTGGATGCCACGCTTGATGAGCACGTCCCGCGAGGACTCCGGGGTCCAGCCAAGGCGTTGCCGCGTCTTGCTTGGGTCGAAGGTCGAAGCGAAGGTGCGCCCGCGCCAGTCTGAGTACGCGGGCCTGGGTTCACGGCGAGCAAGCGACTTGATCGCCCACTTCGCCATCGCTTCGCCGTACAGACGTGGTGCAGACGTGGCCACCCGGCGCAGCTTGATCCCCGCGTGCCTCTCGAGCTCGTCGAGGTACTCGTTGGCCGTGATGCACGGGTCGCTCGCCAGATTGAACGACTCGCCTTCAATGCCCGGAACCTCCATGGCTCTCACCATCGCATCGGCCACGTCTTCGACGAGCACGATGGGCAGCGGGTTGTTCCCGTCCCCGTACAGGCGGGCGACCGAAGGGTAGGGCCACGCTGCAACGCCCCAGTGCCGAGGCGGACCGCCCTTGCCGAGCACGATACCTGGCCGGAAGATGACAACGGGCAACCCTGCGGACTCCCAAAGCGCCAGGAGTTGTGCCTCGTTCTCCGTCTTGGATCGCGCGTACACGTTTGCGCGCAACATGGAGGGCACAGGCTTGGTCTCTTCCGTTATCGATTCGCCGGCTTTGCCGGCTTCGTAAATCGCGATCGATGACGCGTAGTAGAGCCGCCGAACGCCCAGCTCGAGGCAGAGCTCGGCGACTTGGCGCGTCGGTTCGACGTCGTACTTGAGGTATTCCTCCCACGTGTTTCCGGTCCCGCGCGCCAAATGGAAGACCTGCTCGATGCCCCCTAGGGCGCCCCGAACCGAGTCCTTGCTGAGGAAATTTCCACGGACGAGCTCCACGCCCAGCTGCGCCAACCCCGATGCGCTCGCCGGGTCACGGGCGAGCACACGCACGCCGTGGCCCTGCTC
>JBAVOF010000130.1:0-5105 GCA_049691835.1 Polyangiales bacterium | reverse complement strand
CTTCGGACCCTTCTACGTGACGGCGATCTACGCTTGGACCAAGGGAAAGAACTGGATCCGCATTCCCAGTGTCATTTGGGCATCCGTGTTGATGACCAACGTCACGATCATCTTGGGTGAGGAGTTCATGGGTCCGCACGCGACGCCGGCCCCCCTCTTCGTCCTGGCGCTCAATCTGCCCTGGCTCTTGTTTCCCGTCTACGTCATCAAGCGGATGTACAGCACCGCGACTCCATTCACCGAGACGATTTGAATGACCGACTTCGTCGCGCGCTACGGACCCTGGGCCGTCGTCGCAGGTGCGTCGGAAGGGATCGGTGCATCCTTTTCGCGCAAGCTCGCGGCCCGTGGATTGAACCTGGTGTTGGTGGCTCGCCGAGCGGCTCCGCTCGAGGGGTTGGCGGCCGAGCTTCGGCAGGCGCACGGTGTCGAGGTCAGGGTGCAATCCCTGGATTTAGGCTCGCCCGATGCGGTCACAGGCATGAATGCGGCGACTGAGGCCTTGGACGTTGGCCTCATGATCTACAACGCGGCCTACTCGCCGATAGGGGCGTTTCTCGACATAAACGTCGAAGACCATCTCAAGGCCGTCGACGTCAACGTCCGTGGTCCGCTCATGATGTCCCATTACTTCGGACGCCGTTTGGTCAAGCGGGGCAACGGTGGGCTCATCCTCATGTCCTCGATGAGCGGCTTTCAGGGAACCGCCATGGTTGCCAACTATGCGGCGACCAAGGCCTACGACACTGTCCTAGCGGAAGGGCTGTGGTACGAGCTTCGCCGTCAAGGAGTCGATGTTCTGGCCTGTGTGGCCGGCGCAACGCTCACTCCGAACTACGAGTCGTCGACGGACCGGATCCCGACCGGGGGGCTCGCCAGACCCATGCGACCCGATGAGGTCACTGAACAAGCGCTTGGCGAGCTCGGTCATCGGCCCCAGGGTGTCTCCGGACGGCGCAATCGATTTGCCGCGGCGCTTCTCCGCAGAATCCTGCCGCGCCCAGCTGCCATCGAGATGGTTAGCAAAGAGACCGAGCGGATGTACCGTTGATGGCCGAGCACGGCCGAGCGTCACGTTAGGCTCTCCAGAACCCAGCAACGTCTCCCACTCGGTCGGGAAGCTTGCGCAACTCGTCCGGGAGCCCCACGACGACGTATCCGATCCCGTGCCGTCGTCCGATGCGATTGTGCACTTGGTTCAACCGGAGGGCCGAAATGGCACCCGAGCGAACGAGTATGATGATGCGATCGGCCAAGCGAGCTGCACGCCGAATTCCTTGGCCCTCGAAAGGCCCGTCCCAGGCTTCAGGCCGCAGGGGTTCGACTCCTTCGAGCAGTCGAATTTGTTGTGGCATCGGCGCCGGCGGGCGTCGCGCGAGCGCAACGGATTGGGAGCCGACACGACCGATTGGGTAGGGGCCCGATGGTGGCGGCGCGTGCAGGGGCCCTTGCTCGGGACGTGGCGGGCCCGGGACATCTCGACTCTCCACAGTGCGCTGCTCGATGAACCAGTCGTCGTTAATTCGGTCCGCGAGGTCCTTTGCAAGGCTTGCTTCGTCGCGTGAAGCGCCGATGATCAGCATTGTTCCCTTAGCCTCGGGGACGAAGTCGTCGAGACCGGCGACCAGCTCGTCGAGGCCGCGCGGATCGTTCGGCCAAGGGGTAGAGCCGAGCACCGGACCGCTTCCCCAATATGCGACCTCCGCGGGGGTTTCCACGCGGAGCCCGTGGAACTCGCGTCGCAGGACGAGCAACAAGACCACAGCCACGCTCAGGATCGGGATCGCGGCAAAGACGACCAGCTTTGCCTTGTTCCGCATCGGATACTCCGGCACAGCCCCCGGGTCGAGCACGACGAAACCACTCGGGGGATCGCGCAACGCGTCCTCCAGAGCAGCTTCCGTACGCCGCAGGCCGCTGACCAGATTCTCAGAGACCTGGACGTCCGCGAGCAATGCGGATGCCTCGCCCTCGATGTCGGAGAAAGCCTCCACCCGCTCCTGGGCCTTGTCGGCCATCCCGGAAAGCCCCCGTTGCCGCTCTCGGAGCGCTGCCAAATGCGACTTGGCTTCCCGGAGCTTCTCGTCGACGGCCTGATAGGTGGTATTGACTCCGACCAGTCCGTCCCCACTGGCGCTCGTCCCGCTTCCCTGGCCCATCTGTGCCCGAAGCTGGTTCACCTGTTGCAGAAGTGCTTGGACTCGTGGGTGACTGGGGGAAAGGGTGGCCTGGGCCTCTGCGAGTTCCTCGCGCATGCGGTTGTATGCCGCTCGTTCCGGCGACTTCCCGCTGGACACGAAGCTCGTCTTGGGGATCTTTGCGAGCTGACCTTCCAGGCTCGCGACTTCCGCTTCCAGCCCACGCAGCTCCGAGATCGTCAGCTCGCTCTCGGCGCGGAGCTTGGCGGCCGACTCGACCATGGACTGCTGTTCGGTCGAGAGATCGGCAATTCCATGCTTCTCTCGAAACTCGTTGTACCGTCGCCGTGCTATCTCGGCCTCGTGCTCACCTGCTTCGATGCGCTTTCTTCCCCGCGCGAGCTCTTCCTCGATGCGCTTCGATTGTCGTTCCTTGTGATAGGCCATGAACACGTCCGTGACGACTCTCGCGTATTCCGCAGCTTCTTCCCCCGTGTCGCCCGAGACAGTGATGTGCAGGGTGTTGGTCATCAGGTCGATGTCGTATCCGAACGACCTCCCCAGAGCGGTCAGGCTGCCCTCGAAGTCGGATTCCTCGGCGATCTTCCGGAGGACCGACTGTCGTCTCAACGCATCGGCTGCGGGCGCCACCGTGCTGTTGGTCGCCGGCATGCCGGCGACCTGGAGATCGCCCTCATACTGCAGAGTGACCGTCGTTTGGTAGGCGCTGAACATCATCAGCTTCACCCACAGAAAGCCGACGATGGCGCCCAGGACCGCCGCGCCGATCAGCCACCGTTTGCCCCACAACAATGCTCGCCCGAGCCGATACGGGTCCACGGGAGACCCGGGGCGTCCTCGACCCGTCTGCTCCGTTGCGCCTTCGAACTGGGAGGCGGATGCCTCATCTGCGCTCGGCATGCGTCTCCTCCGTCAATACGCGTTCCGCCGAGCGCCGGAACCAAACACCGTCATGATGATGATTTGCACATCCCAAAGCAGACTCCAGTTGCGAATATAATCGAGGTCGTGTTCCACGCGCTTCTCCATCTTTTCCAGCGTGTCGGTTTCCCCCCGCCAGCCATTGACCTGAGCCCAGCCTGTAATCCCAGGCTTCACCTTGTGACGCAGCATGTAGCCCTGGATCTTTCTGCGGTATAGCTCGTTGTGCGCGACTGCGTGTGGTCGGGGACCGACGATGCTCATGGTGCCTTCGATCACGTTCACGAATTGCGGGAGCTCGTCGAGGTTGGTGCGACGGAGAAAGGCGCCGAGCTTGGTGATCCGGGCATCACCTGTGGTGGCCTGTTTGATGTCGGCGCCATCTTCGGTGACAGTCATCGATCGGAACTTCAGCACGTGAATCACCTCTCCGTTCAACCCGTATCGGCGCTGCCTAAACAGCACCGGGCCCGGAGAGCTCAGCCTGACGCCGAGCCCGATGATCAGCATCGGGACCGCGATGATCGTCAGAATAATCGAGCCGAACACGATGTCTTCGAGGCGTTTGAGCCACCCGTCGACCCCGTAGAACGGCGTTTCGTGCAAGCTTATCGTCGGCACCCCGCCGAGGGTGCTCCATCGAGCGTGCAAAAGATCGAACGCGATGAAGTCGGCCGCCAGATACACCGATGCGGTCGTGTCCGAGAGCTGGTGCAAGAGCTCCGCGATTCGCGGCTCTGCCCGCAGCGGGAACGCGATGTAGATCAGATCGATCTCTCCCGATCTAGCGGCATCTACCGCGTCTTTGAGCGTGCCGGCGCGCTGCCCGAGTGACTCCGGGATCGGATGGCACCGCTCCTCGAGACGATCGTCGTAGAACCCATACACCTCCAGCCCAAGCGCCGGTACGTCCTGCATTTGGCGAGCGATTTGCTCCCCCAGCTCCGTCATACCGATGATCGCCGCGGCGCGGGTATTGTACCCATGAGACCTGAGCTCACGAAGTGCCAGCGTCGTTGCGGTGCGCCAGATCGAGATGAAGAATGGGGCTAGCACGAACCAAGACGAGACGGTGATTCGAGAGTACTGCCCGGACCGATTCGAGATGAAGAGCAGAAAGAGCAAGGTCGGCACCACACCGACGAACCAACCGGCCCAGGTGCGCACCAGTTGAGGCTTGACCCCCGCTCCGCGAGCGCTTTCGTAGAGCCGAAGCGATTGGGCTATCACCATGAAGAGCACCGCCGCGATCGTTCCGGCAGTCCAAGACCTTTCGTCCCAGATCTCTTGCCGAGCGTAGGTCGGGAGCCACAGGGCCCCGTAGATCAACACGAAATCGACGAGACGCATCAGGGGGGCGAGCTCGGCATCGGTTCCGCCTGCCCATTCGGTGGGTTTCTTGCTCGTCATCGGGCGTTCATGGACAGTATAGGCATACCCGCATCGTTTCTCACTTCAACCTTGCGGACGACCGTTGGGCACGTTAATCACAACTATGCGTCGGTGCACGGCATTCTTTCTGGCGATCACGCTCACCACCGCGTGTGCGCGGAACCACTATCCCCAGACGCCCGCCACGCTGCTCGACGATCCTTCGTTTTCGGCGCCCGAGTCCGTCATCCCTACGGGTGTCGAATCCGATCCTCCCGAGGCGCTCCGACTGTTTCCCGGCGATGTGGTCCAGCTTACAACGGTTTCCGCCAAGACCGAGAAGCTCAATGGACTGATCGTCGATGCCACGGGGCAGCTCCACGTGCCTCTGGCGGGCGACATCCAGGTCGGGGGCCTCACCCTTTCGCAAGCCGAGAAGGCCGTCGAACAGGGCCTACGGCAGTACGACCGCTTCGTTCGTGTGAACCTGATCATCACCAGGCCGGAGGGCCATTCGGCTGTCGTCGTCGGGGCTGTGGAGCGGCCGGGGAGGGTCAGAGTCGGGCCCGGTCTCCGATTGGCGGACCTGGTCGCCCAGGCGGGCGGTCCATTGAGGGGCCAGTCGGAGCTGGTACCGACGCTGCTGGGCGATAT
>JBAVOF010000129.1:0-1598 GCA_049691835.1 Polyangiales bacterium | reverse complement strand
CCCCAGGACGCCGCCGCAAACAAACAACAGGATGCTGGCCGCATAGATCAACGCCGGGGCGGCTTCGGCGAGCATCGCCGGGATGGCATTTCGGTGCGCCTCGCTCAGAGCAGCGCCGGCCACCAGGGCGAACGCGCCGATGATTGCGAGGAGCCCGGCATAGAAGACCGCCAGCCCGACCCAGAAGCTGCGCGTGACCCTCATGCCGCATCCGGCTTCGTGCCTCTGTCGAAGAAACCATTGATTGCGGTGATGAGCTCCTCCGTCGAGAAAGGTTTGGTGATGTAGAGATCGGCCCCGAGCGAGAGCCCCTTGCTCACCTCCGCTTCACGTCCTTTCGCGGAGAGCATCACGATCTTGATGTGGCGCCACTCGGGCCGCTCGCGCATGCGCTGGCACACCTCGTAGCCGCTCTTGACCGGCATCATGATGTCGAGCAGGACGACGTCCGGCACGTAGCTCTCGAGGAGCGCGAGCGCCTGCTCGCCGTCGCTCGCTACGCGAGTGTCGTAGCCGCTGCTGCGGAGCAGGTACTCGAGCGCGGCGACGATGTTGGGTTCGTCATCGGCGATCAGCACCTTGCGTTTCGAATCGGCCATACGGACTCCTTGGTCACGCCGTCCGCGCGGCGGCCGGGGCAATGGGCAGGGTGAACGAGAAGCGGGCGCCTTCCCCGGTGCGACTCTCCACCCACATCCGGCCGCCGAAGTGCTCGATGATCTGGCGGCTGATGTGCAGGCCGAGACCCGTCCCGGGCGGCTTCCCGGTGAGCGTGTCGCCCGCCTGCCGGAACTTGTCGAAGATGATCGCTTGGTCTTCCGGCTTGATCCCGGGGCCGTTGTCGCGCACGTCGACGCGAACGACGCCATCCGCCTCCATCAGTGCCACCTCGACGCATCCCTTGCCTTGTGCGCAGAACTTGAGCGCGTTCGAGAGCAGATTGAGCAGCACCTGGACCAGGCGGTCGAGATCGGCGTCAACCGGCGGAACGGCCTCCGGCAACTTCGACTCGACGCGCACGTTCTTCTCCTTGAATACCGCGCTCATGCCGGCGAGGGTCTGCGCGACCACCTCCCGCACATCGACCCGCGTGACCTGCCATTCCGCGCGACCGGACTCGATTTTCGCGAGATCGAGCACCTGGTTGATGAGCCGGGTCAGGCGTTCGGTCTCCCGGGTAATGATACCGAGGAATCGCTTGCGCTCGGCAAGCGCGACCCGCGGGTCGGCAAGAAGGATCTCGGAGAACGCGCGAATCGACGTGAGCGGCGTGCGCAACTCGTGCGTTACCGTCGATATGAAGTCGTCTTTCAGCCGGTCGAGCTCCTGCAAGCGCTCGTTGGCCGCGCGGAGCTCGGCGGTCGCGGCCTCGAGCTCGTACGATTTCTGCTCCAACTTGTGGCTGTAGACGACGACCTGCGACGCCTCGTCGAGGATCTCGCGCACCTCATCGAGCGTAAGCGCGTCCTCCTTGACAGCGGAAGCCACCATGTCCCGGGCGGAGGCCCCGCCGATCGCCCCGGCAAGCTGCGTTTCGACGAAGTGGACGAACTCGGCGTCCGCGTGCAGGTTTTCGTCCGGCCAGCGCAGGCCGCGGC
>JBAVOF010000128.1:0-5470 GCA_049691835.1 Polyangiales bacterium | reverse complement strand
TGCAACCGGTTGTACCGAAACGTATGGATCTACGTCCGTCACGCTCAGTGGAAAGGTGACCGAATACGTCCCAGATTCACAAGCCGAGGGTGCTCCCATCGCAGGGGTCGAGGTTTGCCAGCTCGCGACCAACAACTGCACAGTCACCGACGAAGACGGAAACTACGAGCTTCCGCTCCTCAAGAACAGCGACGTGGCGATCTCACACGTGAAGGAAGGGTTCGGTCCTGTGCTCATCGCCCGAAGCTCTGGCGAGGAAAACCTCGTGGGCGGCGCCGTCCTCGCGACCGACGCAGCTCTCGCCACATTCGCTTCGGAGCTCGGCACGCCGTACCCGCCGGTCGACACGGGTTTTCTGACTGTCACTGCCTTCAGAGGGTCGGTGGCGGATGGTAATGGACTCGCGGGCGTGAGCTATTCATTGCTGGGGAGCAACGGTCGAAGCTATTACATGAACGACTCCGGCATTCCTCAGAGCTCGCTCACGGCGACGCAGATGTCAGGCGCAGGTGGCTTCGTGGAGGTCGAACCGGTCACGGTCACCATTCAGCTCTCCGGCACCGCCGTCAATTGCACGGCGGCAGAGTCGTGGGCCGCTGCCGCCAGCAACGCATTTACCCTTCCGATTGGGACCGGTTTTTCGACTCAAATCAACGTCAGTTGCGAGTGAGTGGCGACTTACTTCTCGATCCCTAAAACGCCAGTCCCCACGCGCCAGAGTTGGTAGCCGAAGAGACTGGTCACGTACAGCGAGCACGGGTCGAACTCGCCTTGGCCGAACGCGAGGCTCGCGGCACTGCTGACCCCCTCGGCCAGGATCGTGACGGTACCGTCTGGAGCGACCTTCGCGATCTGGGATACGACGTTGAGCGCCACGTACACGTTGCCTTCGCTGTCGATGGCCACACCGTCGGGCGTCGTGATCCCTGCGAAGGCAAAGTTGACCCATTCCTCAGGCACCCCCGCGGTCCCGTCCTCGTTGACTGGCACGCGCCAGAGGCCTGGCTCTTCAAACGTCGTCGCGACGTACAGGGTGGTGGAGTCCAACGAGAACACCATCCCATTGGGCGTGGGCACGCCCTCCACCCAGGTCGATGCCGTGCCGTCCCAGGTGACTTCGTCGATCGTGTTCTCGCCGTGGTTGTCGTCCGAGACGAGGATCGTGCCCCACGGAGTGGTCACGACGAAGTTGGGCGCCCCGAGATCAGAGGCGATGATTTGGTTCGTTCCCGTGTCGGGATTGATCAGAAGGATATCCCCAGTCGCGATGCCGGCGGCGATGATTCCCCGCGCCTCGCTGTCGAGGCCGAGAATCGATTCGGCCTCCGCCACGACGTCGCTCGAACCGTCGAGCGAAATCTCGAGGAGTTGGTCGTCGGGCGGATTGTCTTGGGAGGAGACGAACATTCTACCGGCCGCGTCGAATGTAATGCCCTCCGTAAACATCGATGTGGGACTGCCGAACGCCTGCACCTCGCCAACGTCGATGTCCGTGGCGCAAGCCCTCGCGGTGCCACCGGTGCCGCCCGCTCCATCGGAACCTCCGCTGCCGCCCGCCCCGCCGGAACCCCCAGTCCCCGAAGAGCCAGAGCCGCATCCGACGACCAAAATCGAAACCGCGATCGCAAGTTGCAAGTTCTTCATCACCTTCCGCCTCCCTCAGGATCCGCCGGTAGCCTATCCGTCCGCCGCCCGCATGTCACGCGCGCCGGCGCGAAACCCAAAGAGGGTCCGGTGCGGAAAGGCACGGTCCGTAGCCGGGTACCGCTGAAGTAGTCTCCTCCGAATACCTCTTGCGGTTTCACTCGGGCCAGGTTCCTATACGGCAGCTGGAGGTGAGCGATGATCGACGTAACACAAGCACCGGAAGAAGAGGTCCTGGGCGTGATCAGGCGACACGCTGGCATGGGCATCGCGGTTGGGGTGATCGCGGTGGTCGCGGGTGTTTTGGCGCTGATGTCGCCGCTGGTGGCGGGGCTGTCCGTTGCACTTGCCGTCGGCGTGCTCCTGATCGCGTCAGGCATTTCCAGGCTCTTCCTCGCGTTCCGGATGGGCTCATTTGGGCACGGACTGCTCGTCTCCTTGATCGGACTGCTCTCGATCGTCATTGGCGGCTATATGCTCGCACGTCCGGGCATGGCCTTGGCAACGCTGACGCTCGTCCTCGCGACCTTCTTCTTCGTCGATGGCATCTTCGAGATCATCTGGGCGTTTCGGCTGCGGCCGATTCGAGGTTGGGGGTGGACACTGTTGAGCGGAGTTGTGGCACTGGCGCTCGGGATCATGATTTGGCGGCAGTTTCCGGTGTCCGGGATCTGGGCGGTCGGCACGCTCGCCGGAATACACCTGATCTTCGGCGGAACCGCCGTCGCCTCCATGTGCGCCGCTGCGCGTCGTAGTTAGTGCGGCAGGCGGCGCGGCTCGTTCATCAGATCGCCAGGTCTCAACGTTCACCCCGCATCAGGATCGCCGGTGTTCCCGCAAGGCGGCTCACTTCCCAGCTCGCCAGCGGCAAAACGGTCATGAGTGCACGCGCATCATCGAGATCGAGCGAGCGACCGGCTACCAGGGTCCGGAACAGCATGAGGTTGAGCGGGCGGACGACGTCGGGAAGCCTCCACCGGGCCACGAAGGACCGTGCATCCTCGAGACGACAGCCGCGGTCGGCCTCCACCAGCAGGAGCTGCCCGCCGGATCGGAGCACGCGTGCACATTCTGCTAGCCCCTTGGCTTGGTCGGACCAGTGCTTGATCGAGGCGATGCTGACCAGCGCGTCGAAGCACTCGCCTTCAAAGGGTAGATCGAGGGCATCGCCGACGACGAAATCGGCATTTGCGTGGTTGGCGTTGCGCCGCATTGCGCGGGCTATCTGCGCGTCCGACACGTCCAGGCCGGTCCAGCGAAGATCGCCGCGCTTCTCCAATTGGGATCGAGCGAACTGACCGCCTCCGCATCCCACCTCCAGTACCCGGGCGCCCCGGGGGAGAAAACGAAGGTAGTCGTCGTCGAGCTTCTCGCCCATGTCCATGACTGCCGGGGCGATGAACCGGTCATAGAACCAGGCCTCGGACGAGCTGTAATGTGCAGTGAAATCACCGAGCAACGACATCACGCGGCCGTAGCGCCTCTTGGGCACAGGCACCAGTCGACCCGCACGACTGCAGGCCCAGGGGTTGAGCCTCAGGGCCCCATGCAGTCGCGTGCACTTGCCAGTCGCCTGAAATACGTGCACGAAACCCACCCGCCGGAGCGCACGTTGATGGCGGAAGGGCTTGTGATCACATGATCAAAACTTCGGTCTCTTGGTTGGCTTTGGCAGTAGCACTTGCGTTTGGGTTTCTCGGATGCGGAGACGGCAGCGCTGGCGCCGGCGGCTCCGGCGGCACAGCGGGCTCCGGTGGCACGGCCGGCCTGCCCACAGGGACTGCAACCGTGTCCATCGTCCATCTGGCGCCGGAGATGCCGGAGGCAGGGGACACCCGAGTCGATATCCTGGTCAATGATGCGCCAGCGATCGGGGCTCTGCACTACGGCGAATCCACGGGCCGCGTGACGCTCGATGCCGGCACGTACACGTTCGGACTTGCTGCGGCCTGGCAGAGCGAGGCACTGGTAGGGATTGCAGCGACACTGCAGGACGGCGACGACCTCACCGTGGTGGCCTACCGCATCAACCACGCCCCTTTCGTCAGCGTGCTCGTCTTCAACAACAGCACGGCGGGTCTGGCCTCCGGCGAGGGCCGCATCGTGGTGGGCAATGGGGGCAACGATTCCCTTCTCGATCCCATCGACGTCATCCTCACAGATGAGCTCGCGTGCCCTCCTCCGCTCCTGGCACAGATCGCGTTTGGCACGACCGCCCCGAGCGAACGGGCGCTCGACTTACCCGAAGGCAGCCTCAACATCGGTCTTGATCGCTTCCCGTTTGACTGTTTTTCGATGCTCGACCCTTTGACGGTAACGGTCACCCCGGGTGTCGTGAGCATTCTCGTCTTGGTCGATGAAGATACCACCGACGAATTCCTGAACCCGGAGCTCTGGGCAATCGTCGACGCTTCTGACAGCCCGGTCCGGCTCGTCAGTCCGTAACGGTCGGACCCAGACAACCGTCGGGCACGCGACAGGTCAGCCCACGTCGATCAACCGCACGGGGCGTGGCTCGACGCGCCAGATGTCCCGACTGTAGTCGCGAATGGTGCGATCGGATGAAAACCGTCCCATCCTCGCCGTGTTGAGAATCGACATCTTGGTCCAGTGACTTGGGTCTGCCCAGGCCTCGCTGACCTTCTTCTGACAGTCGATGTACGACTGGAAGTCTGCCAGAACGAAGTACTCGTCGCGATGGATCAGGCTGTCGACCAAGGGCTGGAACAGACCCGTGTTGCCGAGCGAGAAGTGGCCGGAAGCGATTAGATCGAGCGCGCCCTTGAGCGACGCATTCTGCTCGTAGCACTCCTGTGGTCGGTACCCCCTCTGGCGCATGTTGTGGATCTCGTCGGCGTTGTGCCCGAACAGGAAGAAGTTTTCCGCGCCGACGGCATCGCGTATCTCGACGTTCGCCCCATCCAGGGTGCCGATGGTCAGGGCTCCGTTCATCGAGAACTTCATGTTGCCTGTCCCAGACGCCTCCTTGCCCGCGGTGGAGATCTGCTCGGACAGGTCGGCGCATGGATAGACGAGTTGGGCCGTCTTGACGTTGTAGTTGGGGATGAACACGACCTGGAGCTTTCCCCGAGCGTCTGGATCGGAATTCACGACCTGGCCCACGGAGTTGATCAACTTGATGATGAGCTTGGCCATCGCATAACCGGGCGCGGCCTTGCCGCCGAAAATGAACGTCCGGGGCGCGATCACCATGCGCGGATTTTCCTTGAGCTCACGGTACGAGTGCACGATGTGCAGGACCGCCAGATGCTGACGCTTGTACTCGTGAATGCGTTTTACCTGCACATCAAACATCGAATGGATGTCCGCATCGACCTTCATGAGCTTGCGAGCGTGTTCGGCAGCGACGCGTTTGCGAGCCGCCTTGACCGACCTCCATTGTTCCTGGAAGTCGCGATCATCTGCAAAGTCCTCCAGTCGGCGCAGTTGATCGAGGTCGGTAATCCACCGCTCGCCAATGTGCCTGGTGATGAGCTCCGCAAGCTCGGGATTGGAGAGCACCATGAAACGGCGAGGGGTCACGCCGTTGGTCTTGTTGTTGAACTTGCCCGGATAGAATTCGTTGAAGTCCCGCATGACGCGGGTCTTGAGCAGTTCGGTGTGGAGCGCCGACACCCCGTTGACGGAGAAGCTGCCAACCGTGGCGAGATTGGCCATGCGCACCGCGCCACCACCGCGGTCATCGATGAGGGACATCCGCTCTTGCCGCGGGTAGTCGCCCGGGAAGCGCGCGCGGACCTCCTCCATGAGGCGGGCGTTGATCTCGTAGATGATTTGGAGATGACGTGGCAGCAGTCGTCCGAAC
>JBAVOF010000127.1:0-8341 GCA_049691835.1 Polyangiales bacterium | reverse complement strand
GCGTATCGCTATAGTCGGGCGCGATGAAGCCGCCCGTGCTCCGCTGCCGCCACGTCACCAAGGAGTACGGGAAGTTCACCGCGCTGAGCGATCTCTCGCTCGAGGTCTACGAGGGCGAGATCTTTGCGCTGCTCGGCCCGAATGGGGCGGGGAAGTCGACGCTCATCCACTGCATCACGGGCCTGGCCAGGCAAACCGAGGGCAGCATCGAGGTTCTCGGTTTCGACAACGTGCGCGACTTCCGGACGACGCGGCGTTTGGTGGGACTGGTCCCGCAGGAGATCAACTACGACCCCTTCTTCACGCCGCTCGAGAGCCTGATGATACAAATGGGGCTCATGGGGGTCGAGCCCGATCGCGAACGGGCGGAGGGCTTGCTCAAGACGTTTTCGCTCGATGAAAAGCGCGACGCTTACACGCGGACGCTCTCTGGCGGCATGAAGCGGCGACTCTTGGTCGCCAAGGCCCTCGTCCACGGTCCGCGTCTGCTCTTTCTGGACGAACCGACAGCAGGCGTGGACGTAGAGTTGCGCCGCGAGCTCTGGCAGGAGGTCGAGGAGCTGCGGGCAGATGGCACCACTGTCGTTTTGACGACTCACTACATCGAAGAGGCCGAGCGACTCGCAGATCGGATTGGCATCTTGCACAACGGCAAGCTCCTCCTCGTCGAAAGCCGTGCCAGCCTGATGGAGCGACACGGGGGACGCTCTCTCGAAGACATCTACCTGGAACTGATCCGCAGGGCGGATGGAAAGCGGGCGCCATGAACCGCATCGCGCTCAAGACTCTATTCATCAAGGAAATCCGGCGCTTCAGTAAGGTGTGGTTGCAGACCATCCTGAGTCCGCTGGTGACGACGAGTCTTTACTTCCTCGTGTTTGGAGTGGCGCTTGGGTCCCGGCTGCAGGAGATTTCCGGGGTTCCCTACATCCAATTCGTCGTGCCGGGCCTAGTGATGATGACGATGGTTCGCGACTCCTTCTTGAACACCTCCTCCAGCCTGTTTCAATCGAAGATCAACGGAACGATCGTCGATGTGCTCGTCGCGCCGATCGGTGCCCTCGAGATCCTCCTGGCGTACGTGGGGGCAGCGATGGTCCGGGCCCTCATTGTTGGGGCCCTGGTGTACGTCGTTGCTCTCTCGTTCACTTGGTTTCCACTTTATCACATCGGCTGGACAGTCTTCTTCAGCGTCCTAGTCACCGCGACCCTAGCGCTCTTGGGGCTCGTCGCGGCGCTTTGGGCGGAGAAGTTCGATCATCTAGCAATCTTTCCGAACTTCGTTCTCCTGCCTCTGGCATTCCTGGGTGGGGTCTTCTATTCGATCGATCTCCTGCCGGAGCCGTGGAATTCCATCAGTCGCCTCAATCCGCTCTTGTACATGGTGAACGGGCTTCGATACGGATTCCTCGGAGTGGCCGATGTCTCGCCGGTCGCGAGCGCAGGAGTCGTCTCGGTTTCGTTCCTGGTCCTACTCGGAGTTGCAAGCGCGCTTCTTCGCAGTGGATACAACTTGCGAAGTTAGTCATCATGGGCTGGCATCGATGAGCAGCAGCACCTACTTCGCGAATCCCAAAGCACGCGCGTTCCTGCAGCGGCGCGTTGCGGTCTTTGGTGTCATCGGAGCGATCCTCGGAGGGACCGCACTTGTTTTTCGCATCATCATGGGCGTGCTGTTCGGGTTCTTCGAGAAGCTGCTCAGGGACCCGAGCTTTCTGATCCACGCGGCCGCGATTCTACCCCTCGTCGGCGTCTGGCTGATTTGCCGGCGCAGATCCACTCTGTCGGTGGACCTCATTCACGCGGTCGAGAACACGGGGATCTTCCTCGCTAGCGTGGGGTACATCGGCATGGGACTCGGGATCCGTCCTGAGGTCGGCGCCGACACGATCACTGCGTTCATTTTGGCTCTGATCATGTTTGCGCGGAGCGTCTTCGTTCCCAGCTCGGCAAGGCGAACCACGATTCTCGGGATTCTCATCGGCATACCGCTCGTCGCCGCGATGTATTGGCACTACCTGGGAGTCGACCTCGGCATTTGGCGACGATTTGGCTACGAAGGGCAGTCCGCCCAACGCGTGGCGGCCTCGCAGGCTGTGATTACGGTGATGTGGTGGACCCTGACGGTCGGACTCGCGGCTCTAGCTTCGCGGGTCATTCATAGACTGCGCAAGGAAGTGAGCGATATTCAGAAGCTCGGGCAGTACAATCTCGAACGGAAGCTTGGCGAGGGCGCCATGGGCGTCGTGTACGAGGCGACGCACGGGATGCTGAAGCGCCCGACGGCAATCAAGCTGCTTCGTCCTGAGCTCGCCGATCCGCAAGCGCTGGATCGCTTCCGCCGTGAAGTGCAGCTGACCGCGAGGCTCACCCACCCCAACACGGTCACCATCTATGACTACGGTCGCACCCCGGAGGGCCTTTTTTATTATGCCATGGAGCTGTTGAGTGGAGCTACGCTCACACAGGTGGTGGAAGCGAGCGGACCTCAGCCGGTCGAGCGAGTCGTGAGGATTCTCCGAGATGCTGCGCTCGCCCTCAGTGAAGCCCACTCGGTGGGTCTGATCCACCGAGACATCAAACCGAGCAACATCATGCTGGCACGACAAGGTGGCGTCCCCGATGTAACCAAGGTGCTGGACTTCGGTCTCGTGAAGAACCTGGGCAAAGTCGACGACCTGGAACAGACCAACACCATGTCGATCAAGGGAACCCCGCACTACTTGAGCCCCGAGGCGATCGAAGACCCTCAAGGGATCGACTATCGGACAGATCTATACGCGCTGGGCGCTGTCGGCTACTATCTCCTGGCAGGACGGCACGTCTTCGAAGGAAAGACGATTATCGAGGTGTGCCTGCACCACTTGAACACGAAGCCGCTTCCGTTTGCGGAGGTGTCCTCCCAAGTGGTGCCAGCTGAGCTGGAGACGCTGATATTCGCGTGCCTCGAGAAGGCACAGTCCGACAGGCCCGCCTCCTGCCAAGAGTTTGCCGACGCGCTGGATCGGCTCCAGGTGAGGCGCTGGACGCGAGCGGACGCCGAGGCATGGTGGGACGTCTTTGGTGAGGAGATCGAGAAAGCAAGGAAGCCCCTTCCCCCCGACGGAACGGAACAGACCGTGGCGATCGATTTCGACGATCGGTCACCGTAGGCTATGTTCGGTCCGGTTGATTTGCTCGATTCACTGATGAACCTGCGAGCCTCGAGTCTGACGCTTGCCTTATGCCTGGCAGGCGTTTCGGAGTTTGCTTGTGCGTCCGACTCGGCCGTACCGGTTGCCGACGCGATCTTCGCTGAGCTCGGGTCGCCCCTGCCCTCGGCAACCCCGGCAGAGCGCGCCGCATTCGATCGAGGCCGGGACCTGGCACTGCATCGGTTCACGCCCGAAGAGGGCCTTGGGCCTGAGTTCAACCTCACCTCCTGTGCCGGATGTCACGAGAAGCCAGTCATCGGCGGTGGGGCGAGCCACTATCGGGACTTCCTGCTGGTAGGCGACGAGCTCAGTCCAGACACGGTCGTGCCGCGGGGCAAGAACGGCGTGCAGCGCCAATTCTCGCTCGACACCGGTCGCGCCCCATCGGATCAACTCACGAACATCGCTGCGCTCCGAAACCCGATGCCCTTTTTCGGGGCCGGGTTGCTGGCGGAGATCCCCGACACCGAGATCCTAAGCCATGCGGACCCCGATGATTTGGACGGCGATGGGATCAGCGGCAGAGTGAACTACGACGGGGCTTTGGTAGGCCGGTTCGGACGCAAAGCCCAGACCTCGCGGATGGAGATTTTCGTTCGCGGCCCGCTTTTCAACCACGTCGGCATGACATCGGACCCTCTCTCGGCCGAGCGCAGGGCGGAGCTGCCCGGGTTCCGGCAGGAGCCGACGGATGTGACGCAGAACGAACGTGATGGCGTGGGAGCGATCGTGGCGGCTCAAGCAGTGATCCCGGACGAGCCCACCGTGGACCTCGACGAAATTCCTGACCCGGAGCTCTCGGAGTCTGAGCTCTTCGATTTGGTTTCCTTTGCCCTGCTCTTGGCAGCCCCCGAGCCTGAGGAGCCGAGCCCCCAGTCCGATCGCGGAGCGGACGTGTTCCGAGACATCGGGTGCGACAAGTGCCACGTGCCGTCGTTACGTGGCCCTCGCGGCGCGATCCCGGCGTACACCGATCTTCTGCTCCACGACATGGGCGATGAGCTTGCCGATGGATTCCCGATGGCGCAGGCAAGCGGCCGAGAGTTTCGAACGCATCCGCTCTGGGGGGTCGCCGCGGCGGTCCCCTATCTACACGATGGACGCGCAAGGACGATCGACGATGCGATCCGACGGCACGGCGGGGAGGCCGTCTCGAGCCGGGATGCCTATCTGGCCCTTCAATCCGAAAGTCGAGAAAGCTTGATCGAATTCCTCCATTCGCTAGGCGGGAGAGAGCAGATGACTGAGGGGCTGCTGCCCCCCCGTGCCGTACCCCCCGGCGCGGGCGAGTACGGAGGGCCCCTCACCGGATTGGATCTCGCGGAGAAGGAGCGGTTCGAGCGGGGTCGCCTCGTGTTCGACCGTGACTTCGGTTTTTCCGAAGGCGTGGGACCGCTGTTCAACGGAGATGCCTGCCGATCGTGTCACTTCGATCCCGTCACGGGAGGCGCCGGCCCCTCGGACGTGGATGCGATGCGACAGGGGAGCTTCACTGAGTTCACGTTCAGCAGGCCCGGCTCGGGTACCGCTCTGCCCCGTCACGCGGTCACTCCGATTCGGCCGGAAGCCGACCCAGACGCGAACTTCTTCGAGCCCCGCCAGACTCCGACGACGCTGGGCTTGGGTCTCCTCGAGCGAATTCCCCGCGAAGCGATCGAGGCCCTCGGTGATCCCAACGATGCAAATGGCGACGGCATCGCGGGGCGCGCTCACCTGCTCGGTGATGGACGTCTCGGCCGGTTCGGCTGGAAAGCCAATGTGCCATCGGTGCGCGAGTTCGTGCGGGACGCGTTCAGTGCCGAGCTCGGGATCACCGTCCCCAGCGAGTCGATTTCGACGTTTGGTGTCTCTGAGGACAGCGACGGGACGGCAGATCCCGAAGCGGACTTGAGCATGATCGATGCCGTCACCGATTTCATCGCGTTTCTCGCTCCGCCGCCGCGAACCCACGTCGACGTAGATCTCGAAGAGCGCGGGGCGGATGTTTTCCGCGCGGTTGGCTGCGAAGGCTGCCACATTTCGACGTTGCACACCAGAGATGGAGTCAGCGTCCCTGCGTACACCGATCTGCTCTTGCACAACATCGCGAAGCCCAACGCCCTTGGCATCGAAGAAGGCGCCGCGGGTATCCTCGATTTTCGGACGGCACCGCTCTGGGGCTTGGGTCGGACCTCACCCTACTTGCACGACGGACGCGCAAGCACGATCGAACACGCGATCGAAGAACACGCCGGAGAGGCTGCAGGCAGTGCCCAGGCAGTCGCTGAGCTGAGCGTAGAGGATCGCGAGGCTCTCCTCGCCTTCTTGAGGTCGCTGTGAGAAACCTGATCGCGCTCCTGCTCCTCGTCTCCATCGGGAGCTGCAGCGATGATCCGGCAGCGCAACGTGGCCGGCTCGTCGGTGCCGATGGCGAGGCGCAACTCGAGCTGACGATCACGATCGCGCAAACCGAGTACGAACGGCAAGAGGGCCTCCGCCTTCACGGACCGCTCGCCGAGGACGCCGCCCTTCTCCTGATCTTCCCCACCGAGACCGAGGTGTGCATCAGCAACGCCGGTGTCCCGTTCCCCATCGACATCCTGTTTCTCTCCGCAGACGGAGAGGTGCTCGCCGCTCGACCCATGATCCCCGCCAACTCGGACGTCCCCCGCTGCCACCCAAACACCGGCATGGTCCTGGAGCTCCGAGGGGACAGTCTGCAGCCCTTCAACTGCTCGAAACTGGAGTTGTTCTAGCCCAAAGACCGGAATGCCCAGCCCAAGCGCGGTCGCAGCGGCAGTCGCTGATGCAGATGATACGGGAACAACGCAGTCCGATCTCGGTCGAGAACCGGCCTGATTCCCTGGGGTTGGGGGGGAGCAAGCGTAGCTCTTGACCGTGGGAAGGGTTGGCAGCACAATGGCAAGCAATGGTTCGGTATCCGACAGCTACGATTACACCGGCGGACGCGCGATGCGCGAACGTCGTCGGCGGTGTTGTAGTCGGTCTGATTATTAGCCTCCTGCTAGTCGTGCAGGCATAGGCGGGGACCAGGACCACTCGGACGCAACCCACTCAATTTCTGGCCCCCGCATCGAGCGTGCGGGGGCTTTTTTTTGACCAGAAGCCATGAACAGACACCTACATCGTAAAAATGCCGCTAGACCACAAGGCTTGAGCCTCGGCGGTCCCGCCCTGGACCGGCGTGTCTGGTCTACGCTGGGCCAAGTGCCTGCACCGCGAGGCGAACGCTGCTTGAATGCCACCTCAAATCAACTAGTTGGAGCCAACCAGCTAGTAAGGAGAGCCTCGTGACGCCCGCCAATCCCAAGCTCGAAAATCGTATCGGCGAATCGCTGACCGGAGCACGCATCATCTGGGAGTCGTTGGTGCGCGAGGGGGTCGAGGTCTGCTTCGGTTATCCGGGCGGCGCGATCATGCCCGCGTACGACGCGATGATCGAATATCCAATCCATCACGTGCTCACGCGCCACGAGCAAGGGGCTTCCCACATGGCAGACGGCTATGCCCGGGCCTCTGGGCAGGTCGGCGTTTGCATTGCGACCTCGGGCCCGGGCGCGACCAACTTGGTGACCGGGATCGCTACCGCCATGCTGGACTCGATTCCGATGGTCTGCATCACGGGACAGGTCCCGTCACAACTGATCGGCAGTGACGCATTCCAGGAAACCGACATCACCGGCTGCACCATCCCCGTCACCAAACACAACTACCTGGTGACCAGGCCGGAGCAAATCGCCCCCACCATCCGCGAGGCATTCTACATCGCCCGCACGGGGCGACCTGGGCCCGTCGTCGTCGACATCACCAAGGATGCGCAGCAGCAAAGCTGCGTGTTCGAGTGGAACGACGACGAAATCGTCCTACCCGGTTACCGACCGGACTACGCGCCGCTCGAGGAGCAACTCGAGGAAGCGGTGGATCTGATCAAGAACGCCAAGCGTCCGATCATCTTTTCCGGTCACGGCGTCATCCAATCTCGGGCGACTGAAACGCTCTTGCAGTTCGTCGAGAAGACGAACATCCCCGTGGCGTGCACCCTCCTGGGTCTTGGCGGCTTTCCCGCCACTCATCCTCGGAACCTCGGCATGATGGGAATGCACGGAGAGACATGGGTTAACAAGGCGATTCAGGATGCCGACCTAATCATCGCAATTGGCATGCGTTTCGATGACCGCGTGACAGGTAACCTCAAGACGTACGCCCCGTCCGCGAAGAAGATCCACATCGAGCTCGACCCAGCTGAAATCAACAAGAACGTACGGGTCGACGTGCCGATCGTGGGCGACGCCCGGACGGTTCTGCAAGAGATCCTGCCACACGTCGACAAGTGTGACCGTCCCGAGTGGTTGGCATACATCGAGAACATACAAGGCGGCTCGGCCGTGAGAGACATCAAGAATCTCCCGGATCTGGGCAAGCTCTACGCCGCTCACGTCATCCACGACCTGTACCGCTTCACCGAAGGGAAGGCGCTCGTCGTCACCGACGTGGGCCAGCACCAGATGTGGGAGGCGCAGTACTACAAACACGACTATCCGCGGAAGCTGATCACTTCCGGCGGCCTCGGGACGATGGGGTTCGCACTGCCGGCAGCGATTGGCGCCAAATTCGCCCAGCCCAACGAATCGGTATGGGTCGTCTGCGGCGACGGCGGTTTCCAAATGACGCAGGCCGAGCTCTCCACCTGCGCACAAGAAGGCATCAAGGTCAACGTCGCCATCATCAACAACGGCTTCCTCGGTATGGTTCGTCAGTGGCAGGAATTCTTCTTTGGCGGCCGCTATGTCGCTACCCCGCTGCTCAGCCCGGACTTCGTCAAAATCGCCGACGCGCATGGCTTGCTTGGGCTTCGCGTCGAGAAGCGCTCAGACGTGGAAGAAGCAGTTCGCAAGGCGGAAGCCGCCGAGGGGACCGTAGTCATCGACTTCCGAGTCGAACAGGAGGACGCCGTGTATCCCATGGTTCCGGCCGGGGCCAACCTCGACGACATGATCGAGCGCCCCTCCAAACCCGGCGATCACGATCACAACCCGATCTTCGAGACGGGGGAGGACAAGTGATGTCTCAATCGGTCAAGAGAACCTTTGCCGTTTTTGTCGAAGACAAGCCGGGCGTGTTGAACCGAGTCGCTTCGTTGTTTATCC
>JBAVOF010000126.1:0-5805 GCA_049691835.1 Polyangiales bacterium | reverse complement strand
CAGGTTGCGCAGAAGACAGACTTGTCACACAAGCTCTTGGCCCAGGCGACCGATAACTGCTGCCGACGCCGGGCTTTGGGCTAGTGACCCCAAGGTTCCGAAGTTGGAGCTCCGACCTTGTATTTCTGCGTGACTGGGACGCCCTTTGTCGAATCTGGGTGAGTCGACATGAGGACCAGAACCACGCGATTCCGAAACTCTGTGCGATTTTTGCGAAGACAGCATCGTGATTTCTCTCGTGCTATAGTTTCTGCGATGACTGACATGGCAAAGAAGCTTCTCGAAGCGGCCAGCTACTCCAATCCGTGATCGAGAATCCCGAAGCGTGTCCGGTGTGGCGACCAGATCGACCTTATCGCAAGCTCTCGCTCAAGCGTTTCCCATACGTCGTGTTGTTCCGCATCGACTTGGCGACGGTCGAGATCGTCGCTGTGGCACACACCAAGCGACGCCCTGGTTATTGGCAGGATCGACTGCGCTAGGACGCGTGGCCGAGTCATCGGCATCCAAAGAAAAACCCCGACCGAAGCCGGGCTACGAGGGTGACCCCAGCGATGCGAAGTTGGAACTCCGTTGTCGTCTTCCTGCGTGACTGGAACGCCCTCTGGGAGGCCGCATGACCTCTCTCGCGCGACGGACTCCTGATCGGTGGGAACAGGCTTCCAAACAAGTTGTTCTCAATCCTTTCGCGCTAGAGTGTAGTCAGCTGGAGCCACGTCGACATGAGGGTCGGCTCACTGTGGGAACTCTGCCTATGAATGATCGCGCATTCGAGGGAGCCAAGACCGCTTTCGTCGACGGGGTGTCACTTGCCTATCGCGAGCGCGGACAGGGCGAGCCCGTGGTGCTCGTGCATGGCAGCGCGTCGGATCTACGCACGTGGAAGCATCAGCTTGAACCTCTGAGCACCTCCTTGCGCGCGATCGCGTATAGCCGTCGCTACGCACGACCCAACGACGCAATTCCGGCAGGCACCGACGACCCGATGCTTCCGCACGTCGACGACCTCATTGCGTTCCTTGAGCACATCGACGCCGCGCCCGCCCATCTGGTCGGCCACTCGTGGGGCGGCTTCGTATGCCTGCTCGCTGCGATTCGACATCCCGAGGCGGTGCGGAGCCTCGTGCTCATGGAGCCTCCCGTGCTTTCGTTGTTCGTCAGCACGCCACCCCGCCCACCCGAGCTCTTACGAGCTTTGTTTCGGCGACCGCACGCAGCGCTGGCCATCCTTCGCTTTGGCATCACGGTGGCCGGCCCCGCAGAAAAGGCCTACCGCCGAGGAGACGATCGCGCAGGATTTGAGATCTTCGGCCGCGGCGTGCTCGGCAAGGACCCGTTCGAGCGGCTTTCGCCCGAACGCAAACAGCAAGCTTGGGACAACGTCGCGGTCGACAAGGCGCAGATCCTCGGTGAAGGTTTCCCGCCCCTCAGCGACGACGAAGTCCGGAGCGTGGAGCGCCCGACCCTGCTGCTTCACGGGGAGCGAAGCCCGGCATTCCTGCGGTTGCTCTCGGACCGCCTGCAGGAGCTGCTCCCCAATGCGAGCCGAACCGAAGTCCCTGGCGCATCGCACATCATGCACGAGGACAACCCGATGGCGGTCAACGAGGCGATTCTCGGATTTCTTGGCCGGGCGGCCGCTGCGTAGGCTGGGGAACTTGTGCTTAGCCAACTCGGGCGATGAAGCATCACGGGCCCCCTCTTCTACTCCACAACGAGAAGTAATATCTCAGTTGCTTCCGGATGAAGCGCTTGCCGGAGCCGCTCTTGAGGAAGAGCTCGTGGGCTTTGGCGTCTTTCGCGAATGGCGGCGTGAAGTGCGGCTCTGCCAGCACCGCACTGCCCCTGCCGACTTCTTCACGAGGTCCACGTTCGCAAGCGCGAGAAGCGCCAAGGCTACGGAACACAAACGTCGACCATCTCAAAAACTCCGTCCGATGTTCGCCTGAGCAGCGGCTGACACTCTTCGTTCTCGGCGCACTGCGGTTCCGCCGAATCGCACCTCGGCAAGCTCATTCAGAAGCAACGCCTGTCATTCGACGCTGTAGGATCCAAAGGAATCGAAGTGCAGATTCTGCGCGTCGAATTGCCTAACGGTGAGAATCAGAATGCTTTCGCCACACGTCCAGGCAATCTTGGCGCAACCTCTTCGCGAGTGAACCAACGAAAGAATTACGTATAGCGACGAGGTCTCTCTTAGCCCATCGGGACGACGATGAGCGCTGAATTGCGCGGTACTGGATATTACGTCGCGTGAGGAACTGTGCTGACAGGGCCTTTGTCTTGACTACGCTCATCAACGAGACGAGTAGGGCGGCTCGGTTCATAGCGGCGTCCCGAAATGCCCGCTCAGACCAAAGAGCAGAATGCCTCCGCCGCTCCGACAACGCGCCTCAACAACCCCAGAACAGAACCGACCCGCAATCGTGCCTGAGCCCGGAGCGCAGCCGAATCTCACCGCGGATCTCGATCTGCGTCTCCAAACCAAGCGCCTCAACCGAGACTTGCTGGACGGGAGAGCTCGGCTGAAACTCGTATGCAAAGGGGCCCGGGATGCCGAATGCAGGGCTCACGAGCTCTCCGGGAAGTCCGTACACTCGCCCGCCATTTTCGGTTAGGCCCCAGAGGTCCACATCGAGGAGCTCGCCGGCTTCGGCATCTTGCTCGTCTTTGCTAGCCACAAGAAGCAGGTCGACGATGTCTTCCTGAGCGACTGCACCAAACATGATCTCCTCTTTCTCACCTGCAACTTCCACTTGCATGACATGCAGACCTTTCTCGACGACGATGCAGAGCCCGTCGAAAGAGGCCCCAGGATCGGATCCGCACGCTTCGCTCCGCTCAGGCAACACGAAATCGCTGAGGCCCGCGCCGAAGAGCAGGCCTTCGTCGTCATAGAGCGCGACGATGATCTCATGCGGGGTGTCGGCCAGCAGCATCCTATTGTCAATCTCGACGATGGGAACCAGACCCCAGCTCCACTGAACCAGCAGCACCTCGTGGCGCTCGTGCACCAGAACATCGACGGGATAGTCTGCGACCTGACCGTCTTCTTCGACCTGGATCGTCGTAGTGCCGAGCCCAACCGCGCTGAGCTTCACGTGGCTCGAGTCGACGCGCTCGACTCGAATGACGTCGGGGTCCGTCGCCGAAACCACGGTATCTGGGCCGCTCGCTTCAATCTCGGTAGTGACTTTCGCTCCAAGAGCGAAACGCCTAGGGACGAAGTGGAGCCCGGGGGAAGTGGAGCCGAACCCGAAGTTACCAGGGTCCAAGTCCCAGTTGCAGCCCGGCAACAACGCTAGCAACACAGGCAGCAAAAGCACTCTCGGCAAGAAGCGGAACATCAGGCACCTCCTTCGCACCGCCAGAAGGGCAATTCACGTGCCACCGGACGATCCTTTGCCTTTAGCGATGCATTTGCACCGAGCGCCCACGGTGTGACGCATTTTCATCACACTTAGTGAATCGAAACCACCTACCCACGCGGCACCGCGAGCTCAAACGCCCCCCGCGACCGCTGCCCCCTCAAGCAACATCCACATCAATCTCCGTCGGCCGCCCCTCTTCATCCGCAAGCTCAATCAACCACGTGCGCATCACCGCACGCCCCTTCGACCGCTCATCGGCCATCTTCGCCACCAGCAACATCGCCCAAGGCGGCACCGGGCTTTCTTCGCTCTCCCAGCGCTGCACCGTCTGCCGATCCACCTGCAGCAAATCGGCCACTGCCTGCATGCTCATCTCGCAATAGCTCCGACACAAACGAAACGATTGGGGCCCACGAAGCCTTTCCGCGAAGACTCTCGGCGCCACCTTACCCTCGAACACCTCGAGGTCTTTCGAATCGATGAGCGGCCCGAGCTCAGGCCGCTTCTTGCTCACCGAACACGGAACCCGCCCTCGAAACGTGCGGCCATCTAGTTTGATCTTGAGCACTCTCTTAGCCCATCGGGCTCGAGCTGAGCGCCATGTCAAAACCAAACTGACGTGTCGGGTAGCTCTGCAAGTTTGAAATGTCGGGTAGGGGATGGGTGCGAGCCGGCTGGGCTCGTGTGGATACCCTTCGGATCCGGTTCCCGGCGCGGTCATCGCTCACTTGGTTGTTTTCGAACCCGAAGGCGGAATCTACTGCCGGTGGATCCCGCCGGAGTCCCGACCTACCAGTTCTCCGAAAAACCAATTCTCAACTCGGCCGACTTCGCCACGCCGATCCCAAACAGCAGAAGGGATACCCGAACTTCCTGCGGGGGCGGAGCCTAGACGAGTACACACGTTGGGCTTAGACTCAATTAAATGGGAACTCGGTCCGACATTCATGCGTTGATCGATGCACTGGCCGACGAGGAGCTCGACGCGGTGCGTGCTGTTCTGAACGCCGTTCGCGCGGAAGATGGCTTTGAGAGCCTGAGCGAAGCCGACCTAGAAAGACTCCGGGCATCGGTGCGGCGTGGGTTGGCGCAAGGTGAAGCGGGCAAGAGCCGTTCAATTGAAGACTTCATGAAAGAGCTGTGAGTTTTCACGTCCGCATCTCGCCCGAAGCGGAACGGCAAGTGCGTGAGCTCGAGGCTTGGTGGGCTGCGAACCGGCCGGCTTCGCGAACGACCTTCAAGGAAGCATTCAGCGCAGTCGTTGGTCACATCTCCCGGGTGCCCAGTATCGGGCGACCGTGCGACGATATTCGGTTGCCTGGCGTGCGGCGGTTGTTGATCGAGGGCACACCGTACGCTGTCTTCTATGCGGTCGACCGCGAAGCGAGGGAGGTTCTCATCGCTGCCGTCTGGAGTCGAGCACGCGGTAGCGATCCGCCCGTGCCCTGAGGCGCAACCGGCGCTATTCTGATTCCAGGTTTTCGATTTTCGTCTATTTGCGACATGCTAGCGAGTAGCAGCATGCCATCGATATCATCGATCCGGATCATGCCGGTGTTGCTTCTCGTGGGCATCGCCTGCGTGACACCCGCCCGCCGGGCGAGCGCCCACGTCCTGTTTCCCGTCACGCTGCATCATTCATTGCTCGCGACCGAGGCGCTCACCATCTCAGAAGAAGTCGAGCTCAAATGGGTCCGTCCCACCAAGCCGGACACTGTCACACGGGTTGACGAAAGACGCGCGCTGCGAGGCCGCCTGTTGCTCGCTACCGGCATACCACCGCTCGTGCTCGGCGCGATGTTGACCGGCTTCACCCGGCCTGGTCAGGATGACGATTGCTACCTTTCGAATGACACGCTCCGGGCCAGCGCAGCCGCCGGGCTCAGCATGCTCATCGTAGGCGGCGGACTGTCGATAGGCGGAATCGTGGCCTTGCATCGCGCCTCCAAGGCGGCGCGTGCGGCCCCAAAATCGCTAAAGGCTCGTGGCGTGCTTGCCGCGGCAGCTCTCGGGAGCATCACGGTGAGCGCGGGCATTTTCGGCCTAGGGATCGGCGACCTCGTCGGTTGCTGGTCGTCCTAGCACTGACCTGGTCGCGAACCGGATGTTCGTTGACCTGACGTTGACGTAGCGACGTGTAATCGAGTGATATGAAGTGACGAACCGCAAACACGGCGATGCCGGCAAGTCCCGGTCATGTTTGGGTTTCTGTTGGTTTGCGTGATGATGTGTGTGGTCGGCTTCGTTGCTTTGGGAGCACGAGGTCGCTGGTTCGAATCCAGTCGCCCCGACCGACGATTTCAACGCTGCTGCGTCCGTAGACATTTGCATCATCCACGTTCGCAACTGCGACACCCCGTAGGCTCTCTTAGCCCATCGGGCACAAGAGAAGCACCGAACTTCGCGGTACTAGCTCGTTATGTCGACTTGCCTC
>JBAVOF010000125.1:0-1697 GCA_049691835.1 Polyangiales bacterium | reverse complement strand
CAAGGCAGCCTTCGCGTTGAGGGTGTCGAAAATGGTTTCGACCAGGAGAAGATCGGCGCCGCCATCGATCAACCCGCGCACTTGCTCCGCGTACGCCTCGCGGGCCTCGTCGAACGTGAGCGCCCTGAATCCCGGATCATCCACGTCCGGACTGAGGCTCAGGGTCTTGTTCAACGGACCTATCGCGCCGGCAACGAAGCACGGCCTATCCGCACGACGGGCGGTGGCTTCTTTGGCGAGGCGCGCCGCGGCAACGTTGAGCTCGTAGACTAGGTCTTCTAGGCCGTAGTCAGCTTGGGAGAACGCGTTCGAGTTGAACGTGTTGGTTTCGATGATGTCCGCGCCCGCATCGAGGTACTGCTCGTGAATCGCGCGAATCACGTCGGGACGGGTGAGAACGAGCAGGTCGTTGTTGCCCTGGAGGCTGTCTGCATGATCACGGAACCGCTCGCCGCGGAAATCCGCCTCCGTGAGCCCGGCGCGCTGGATCATCGTACCCATCGCACCGTCGAAGAAGATGATGCGTTGCTCGATCAGCTCCCGAAGCTTTCGTCCCGTTGCGCTCTCACTCATCCGATTCAACCCTCAGCAAAACCAACAGCCTAATGACCTGAAAAGGGGGCCTACGCCCGTAGGACAGGGTGCGACGCCGTCAAGCGCGACCCCCTCCTGATGGGTTAATGTAGAATACTTAGGCTGGTGCGGTTGCGATGAATTCGAACAAATTGGCTTTTGGCACGGCATGGGTCCGCTTTCTGTTGGCGGCGTGCGGGATTTGGCTCGTCCCGTTGCTCTACCCCCCGATGACCGAGCATCGCTGGGTCTTCATCGCATACGCCGGCGTGGCGATCGTGGAGCAGTTCCTTATCTGGCGCGATGTTGCGGGGCCGTGGCGTCCATTCCTGGGTGGCATCCTCGACATGGCCCTGCTCACGTTCATCGTACAGCGAACCGGTTCCTCGCGCACGGTGATCGTGGCCCTCTATTTCGTGGCAGGGATCGTCAACTCCCTGGTCGTGACACCGAGGATGGGGCTCGTCCTGTCGAGCATCGGCGCGGCGATGTACTCCGCCGTGGTCATCATGGAAGTTCGCGGACTGCTGCCGTTCGCGCCTGACGGTCCAGAGTGGCTCCAATCCGGACGACCCGATGCGCTTCAGGGGTTCTTGCAAGCGTTGATGGTCACCGTTCTGTTGATGTTTGGAACTGCTATCGTCGCAACCCTGGTCCAGAGGATCAATCAACGTGAGACGGAGCTGTTACTCGCGAACGAACGCCTCGCGGAGCTTTCGCGGCAGGATCCATTGACCAAGCTCTGGAATCGTCGACACATCTTGAGTCACATCGAGCAGGGACTCGCCTGGTTGAACCGTGGTCGACCCATGGCGGTGGTGATGATCGACTTGGATCAGTTCAAGCGCGTCAACGACAACCTCGGTCACCTCGAAGGCGACCAGGTGCTTCAAAGCGTGGCCGAGGCACTCACACGATCAACTCGCGAAGTCGATGTGGCTGGCCGTTACGGTGGTGACGAGTTCGTCGTCGTGCTCCCGGACACCAATCAGGAGGAGGGCCGGGTCGCAGGAAACCGCTTCGTGGCCGCCATTCGCGAGATAGGCATGAAGTTCGATCCGATGAACCCAGTGACGGCGAGCGCGGGCTTGAGCATCGCGCGTCCCGGAGACACAGTACAAGCC
>JBAVOF010000124.1:0-14512 GCA_049691835.1 Polyangiales bacterium | reverse complement strand
CGGCAATGTTGGCAGGCGAGGTCGCAGGAGATCGTCGTCTCCCAGTACACATTGCGCGGCTGGCGCCGGTAAATGAACCCCTGATACTTGGTCCCAACGGTTTGAAGCTCCATCAGCCTTGTTCTTTCTGCCGAATGACGCCGCCGAGACGATCGGCCCAGTTTTCCGGGTAGCCCGCGTAGTACCCGGCCCATTGTCGGCCGGTCGTCTCGCGATAAATGAGGGCGTACGCTGCACGCGAGATAGACGGCAAGCCGACGAGCGGCAAGTAGAGCCAGCCGAGCAGGCGTGATTGCTTGGTATGGCCGAGCTCGTGTGCCCGATTTCTGAAGTCCAAGTCGTGCCAGCGGCTGTTTTCACGGCTCCAAAACACGATGTGCCCGAGCGAGATGCCGGTCCCCCTGGACTCGACGACCAGGCGACCGTCCTGCACTTCGATCTTCACGATGCGTTTGCGCAACGCCTCTGCCCCGAGCATCGCTGCCCCGAGCGCAGTTTGCGGCGCCTCCCAAGCGAGCGACAGGCCTCGTCGAAGCAACGGCATCACCGTAAGGCTAGCACCACCCGGACGGAAGGGGACCGCTCCCTAGCTGCGTCTCGCGACACCACGGTAAAGATGGGAGATTAGCTGCGGACCCTTTCCTTTGAACTCGTCGAGCGAACTGAGCTCGAATCCCGAGTTCTCGACGAGTTGGTCGATCGGCCGGTTCATGTTGCACCCATCCGTCAGGCGCAACCAGATCGGGTTGAGCCGATTCTGCCACAGGATCGTGCGCTCGTTGCGACCCCGGCCATGCTCGATGAAGAGGTAGGTCCCACCTGGCGTGAGGACCCGATACATTTCGTCGAGCGCCGCGCGTACATCCGGAATCGAACAAAGTGTCCAGGTCGTGACCACACAGTCGAAGCGGCCCTGATCGAACGGCAGATGATCGTCCGCACTCATGGCCGCACGCCGTACGGGAAATGGCGCATGCTCGATGCGTTCTTCCACGGAGCGAACCCCCTCGGTCGTCATGGGATCGATGCCCCAGACCGAGCGTACCGCCTCTGGATAGTAGCTCAGATTTCTACCGGTGCCGAACCCAATCTCGAGCACGTCGCCGCGCGCACCGAGGAGGGCTTCGGCCCTTAGATCATCCATCAAACGCATGCCTAGGTCTTGCGCCCACGGCCTGATGCGATCGCGAAACATCATCGTGCTACTCGAAGAGCGCCAGGTACTCGCCATACCCTTCTTTTGCGAGGTCTTCTTTCGGGATGAACCGCAAGGACGCGCTGTTGATGCAGTAGCGGAGTCCGGTAGGCGCGGGCCCATCCTCGAAGACATGGCCGAGGTGGGTGTCGCCATGTTTGCTGCGGACTTCCGTCCGGGTCGCCATGAGCTTTCGGTCCACGTGCGACGTGAGGTTCTCTTTGTCGATCGGCTTGCTGAAGCTCGGCCAGCCGGTCCCGCTATCGTACTTGTCGGTCGAGCTGAAAAGCGGCTCACCGCTGACGACATCGACGTAGATGCCATCCTTCTTGTTGTCCCAGTACGCGTTCCGGAATGGCGGCTCGGTGCCTTCTTCCTGGGTGACCGCGTACTGCAACGGGGTCAGCTCCTTGCGGAGCTCCGCCTCGGGTGGCTTGCCATATACCTTGTTCTTGTCGGACATGGATTTCTTCTCGGTGGTTTCGGGTTTTTCGGGCGCCGGCAAAGTCCGACCGCCCCAGACGGATTTCAGGAACGCCTCGCGACCGGACCCGGAGCGGTAGCGTTTGTAGTTCGTGGGATTCTTCTTGTAGTAGTCCTGATGATAGGCCTCGGCCGCGTAGAATGGCTGAGCCCATCTGATCTGCGTCACGATGGGAACCTTGAAGATGCCGCTCTTGGCGAGCTCTCGCTTCGATGCTTCGGCCAGCTCGTGCTGCTCACGATCGTGGGCGAAAATCGCGGTGCGGTATTGCCTGCCCCGGTCGGCGAATTGACCCCCATCGTCGGTCGGGTCGATTTGGCGCCAGAACACCTTCAGCAAATACTCGTACGAAACGACGGTCGGGTCGTACTTCACCTGCACCGCTTCGACGTGCCCGGTCCGGCCGGAGCTGACCTCCTCGTACGAAGGCCCGGACTCCTTGCCTCCGGTGTAGCCGGAAGTGACGCTCACCACGCCTTCGAGCTCTTCGAACGGAGGCTCCATGCACCAAAAACAACCGCCGGCGAAAGTCGCTTTCGCGAGCTTGCCACCTTTCGCCGGCGTACTGGCTTGCTTGTCCTGCTCGGCTGGCTGGTCAGGGGTATGGGCGCGGGTCGAAGTAACCCCGATCGCGATCAACGTTGCGAAGACCAGAATCGGGACTCCCAGCACTATCGTTCGCCAACTCGTCATTGCTCTTCTCTCATCTAGGGCTCGCCTGCATTAACGCCAAACCAAGCCGGATGTTTCAAAAAACCGAACCCCCGGATTCCAGGGGGCCGAGCTGACCTGTTCGCCGCTCATTCCTTCTGGATGAAAAGGGTCTGCGTCGGGTACGCAAACTCGATGCCCGCGTCGGCAAACCGACGATAGAGCCTCAGATTGATCGCTTGCTGGATGTCCATGTAGAGCGCGTAATCCGGGCTCTCGACGTAGTACACGGTCTCGAAATCCAGCGAAAAATCCCCGTACGAGGCAAAGTGCGAGCGGTCGAAACGAGTCTTTCCCTGTGATTCGACCGCCTCCCGGATGATTTCTGGGATCTGCTCGAGCTTGTCTACCGATGTTTGGTAGGTCACCCCGAGTTTGAAGACGACGCGTCGCTGTTCCATCCGGCCGAAATTGCGAATCCGACTGCCAAGCAGGTCCGCATTTGAAAAAACGAGTTGCTCGCCGGAGATGCTCCGGATGCGCGTCGTCTTGATTCCGATGTGCTCCACGGAGCCCATCAGATCGCCGACCATCACGAAATCGCCGAGCACGAACGGACGGTCGAAGACGATCGAAAGCGAAGCGAAAAGGTCGCCGAGTATGTTCTGGATCGCGAGAGCGACGGCCACGCCTCCGATGCCCAGCCCTGCGACCAGTGCGGTGACGTCTACCCCGACGTTGTCGAGGACCAGAAGCAGGATCGTGGCCCAGAGCGCTATCCGACCGAGAAAGCTCAAGGCATTCATCGTCATCAGATTGGCGCCGTCCGCCTCGTCTTTTCGGTAGTTGCGAATCCAGATCTGAAGCGCAGCGCTGAGCCAAATGCCCCCCTGGACGAGCGTGCCCACGATCGTCGCTGTCCATAGGATCGAACGCACATCGGGCGGGAGCGATACGCACAGCGCGCCCGCAAAGATGGAAACCACGAGCAGATAGGCAAGCTTCGTCTTGCGAAGCGCCCCGGTTAGCAGATCATCGACGATCGTGTGGGTTTTCTTGGCGAGGCGTTCGACGCGTACGATTAGGACCTGCTCGACGAGCCTCAGCACGATCAGCGCGCCGATCGTGACACCTAGGGCGATCAGCCAGGTTCTGATTTCGTTTCCGTAGAAGGTATTGCTCAGATCAAACACCATGAGCTCTTGAAATGCGTTCGCGCACGAAGCAACCCACCAAGTGGTCGTTCACCAGACCCATCGCTTGCATGAATGCGTAGATTGTCGTCGGTCCCACGAACGACCAGCCGCGGCTCTTCAGCTCTTTGCTCAATGCAGTCGACGCCTGCGTCTGCGTGAGCTTCATCAGTGCGCTGTGAGTCATCGTCCGTGGACGTTCGTTCTCCGGTGGCACGCGCTCCCAGAAGAATGAGGACAGCGAGCCGAACTCCTCTTCGAGCTCGACCGCCCGCCGTGCGTTGTTGATCGTCGATTCGATCTTGCCACGGTGCCGAACGATGCTCGCGTCCCCGAGGAGCCGCTCGACGCTGCGCTGATTGAAACGCGCGATCCGGTGATAGTCGAATCCCGCAAAAGCACTACGAAAGCTTTGGCGCTTACGCAAAATGGTGAGCCAGCTCAAGCCGGACTGAAACCCTTCGAGGCATATCTTCTCGAACAGGCGCACGTCGTCATGCACCGGCCAGCCCCATTCCTCATCGTGATAACCGGCGTAGTCCGCCGCGCTCGCGCACCACCAGCAGCGTGGCAGTCCGTCATCTCCCCGGACGAGTCCTTTGGATAGCCTGGGCACGGGAGCCGAGGCTACCACCTCAGCGGGGTTCTAGGATCGCGGGGTACTTCTTGAGGCCGCGGGTGAACGACGATGAGACGTATTCGAGCTCCTTGCCGGCTGGGACCCGGATGCGCTTCACCCGCTTGGTCATCTCCTCGAGGGAGAGCCGGACCTCCATGCGCGCGAGCGAGGCGCCCAGGCAGAAGTGAGGGCCGAGCCCGAACGAAAGATGCTTACTCTCCTTCGAAAAATCGCGGAAAATGTCGAATTTGTGGGGATCTTTGAAGTGTCGCGGGTCGCGGTTCGCGGCCGGGTAGGTGAGTCCGACCTGCTGCCCTTTTTTGATGACCTTTCCGTGGAGCTCGTAGTCTCGAGTGGCGGTTCGGTACATGTTGATGAAGGGGCAAACCCACCGAATGATCTCCTCGACCGCGTTTGGAATTAGCGACGGGTCCTCGTAAAGCGCGTCGTATTGGCGCTGGTCATTCGAGAGCCGCTCGAGCCCGCCCGCTATCGCGCTTCGGGTGGTCTCGGCGCCGCCTACGTTCAGCAGCACGTGCTCGAAGAGCAGTTGCGATTCGTCGAGCTTCTCGCCGTTGATCTCCGCGTTGATCCAAATCGTGATGATGTCCTGGCCCGTGCAACCAGCCGCCAAGCGGTCCTGGTACATCTCCTCATGGTGCTCGCAGAACTTCTCGAATGCTTCGTTGACTTCGTCGGTCACGTAGTCTGGCCCGCAGCCGCCCATCATTATCCCGTTGATCCACTGCTGCACCGCGGCGCGTTTCTCTTCGGGAATGTCCAGCATGTCGGCGATCAATCGCATTGGTAGCGCCGCGGCGAGATCAGCGACGATGTCGACCTCGTCCTTGGCCAACATGCGATCGACCAGCTCTTTGACGATGACGCGAACTCGGGCTTCCATCTTTCGCATCTGGCGCGGGGTGAAGGCCGAGGAAACCAGCGCGCGCTGCTTATCGTGCTGCTCCCCGTCCTGATAGATCATCCCCGGGTCGCCAGGGATGCTCGGGCGCACGCCTTCGCCACTGATGAAGGTTTCCGTATCCCGCTCGATCGCCACGATGTCGTCGTACCGGAAGACCTCCCAGAGGCCGTTTTTCTCGTCGAAGTACAACGGCTCGTGCTCGAGGAAGTAGTCGTACATCTCATAGGGATTGTCGTGCGTGGAAGGTGCGCAAAAATCGACCTGATGGAACTTCACCGGGCACTTGTTTTCCAAGGGATCCTCCGATATCCCGCGATGCGGGATATAACTTTACTACATGTAAACTAGTACTATTCTAGAACAAGTTCTAATCGGGTCAAGGGCAATGTTCACCGGCGACAGAACGATGACGAGCGCCCCTCGAGGAGGAAAGAGTGTTCTAGGGCTTGCGCGCCATGATGGCCCAGGTGCTGGAAGGCATGAAGACGCCCCCGTCGCGCAGGTATGGCGTCATCAGCTCGGCTAGCTCAGAGCGGATCGCAGAGAGCTTGCGTCGGCCCTCGTCGCCAGCCTCGCGAACGATCTCCCCGGAGGGTCCAACGAGGATCTGATAGTCAATGGCCTCGTCGATGTTGCGACCGACGCAAACGTCCGCGTCGATTCGTTTGAAGAGATCAACCTCGGGGAAGCCGGCCGCTTCCAGCATCGCGCGATCTGTTTCTTCGCTTGCCATCGAGAAGGGGCCAGGTCCGCAGGTCGAAGCATTGTCCCCGGGAGGTGGCAAATACCGAAGGGCGACCTCCTTGGCTGCGCCCCAGCACGGGTTGTCTGCAAGCGTGCGCCAGACGATCAAGCACAGCTTGCCTCCAGGCTTGAGCGCGTGCCGTGCGTTGCGCAGCGCACGCACCGCACTTTGAAAGTACATCACACCGAAGCGCGAGTACGCCACGTCGAAATAGTCCTTGGGTAGATCACAGATCTGCGCGTCGCCCAATTCGTACCGCACGTTGTCAGCCCGAGCCGCCGCACGCTCCTGGTTTGCGATCTCCAGAAACGCATCGGTGCAGTCGATCCCGACCACCTCGCCGGTAGGCCCCACGATTGCAGCGATCTCGAGCGCCGTCTCACCAAACCCGCAGCCGATATCGAGGACCTTGTCGCCTGGTCCAATGCCAAAATCGGCAGAGGCGAGGTCACTATGAATCTTTCCGTTACCAGAGAGCAGGTGGCGAAACCGAATCCACTTGGGGGTCAGGATCTCGTTCCAACACTCTACGAAGCCCAGGTTGTCATTCGCGATCTGCTTCATGGCGCGTCCGCCTCGTCGGTACTCAGAAACACTTCGTGGATTGTAAGCTCGTTTGGCCCACGAAACATTTCCTTTGGAGGCCGGTTTCGATGAGCCTCGGCAAACGAAGGGCTCGCAGTCCATGCCACGAAGTCGTCGAACGATTCCCACCAGGTCTTGACCTCGTAGTAGCCCCCCTTCTCAGGGTCTGGCGTCCAAGTGCCAGTCTGATGGTCTAGCTTCATGGGCTTGGGCCGATGCACTTCGTTTCGAATGAAGCCCTTGGCCTGGTCCACCAGGTGTACGCGCTTGCGAAAACGGTCTTCGAAGTCGATTTCGTAGCCTTCGGCCACGGGGATACGATTGGTGACGACGATCATGGGCCGAGTATACGCCGCTTCCGGTAGGGTTCGGCTAGCGCTAAGAAGAGACGATGTCAGGAGACCGGATGGACCCCAGCAAGCCTCGCGTAGTCATCGTGGGCGGCGGTTTTGCAGGAATTGCGGCCGCCCGTGCCCTGCGACGGGCCGAGGCCAACGTCCTCATCATCGACAAGCACAACCACCACTTGTTTCAGCCGCTCCTCTATCAGGTGGCGACCGCCGCCCTGCACCCGGGGACCATTGCCGCCCCCATTCGAAGCCTGGTCAGCAAGCAGGCCAACTGCACCGTGCTGATGAAGGAGGTCGACGGCGTCGATGTCGATGCGCAGACGATCACGCTGGGAGGAGAGCCCTACACCTACGACTACCTGCTTCTCGCGACAGGATTCGAGACCAACTACTTCGGTCGTGACGATTGGAAGAAAGAGGCGCCGGGTCTCAAGACGATCGACGAAGCGACCGATGTGCGCGCCCGCTTCTTGTTGGCATTCGAGCAGGCTGAGTTCGAGCAAGACAAGGCGGCTAAACGCGCCGCGCTCACCTTCGCGATCGTCGGAGCTGGCGCCACAGGGGTAGAAATGGCGGGCGCACTGGCAGGGATTGCCGATACGCTGCAACGAGACTTTCGCTCCATCGATACGAGAACGACCCGCATCATTCTGCTCGACTTCGCCGACCGGGTCTTGACGTCGTTTCACCCCGACCTGTCGGAACGCGCGAAACGGGATCTCGAGTCTCTTGGTGTCGAAGTGCTGCTGCGGACGCGTGTCACCGACGTGGATGCGAAGGGCTTGAGCGCGGAGACGCCCGAGGGTGCGATTCGGATCGATGCGAACAACGTGATCTGGGCGGCGGGAGTGAAAGGGGGCGCGTTGGGGGAAGCCGTTGGTGCAGAGCGCGACCGCTCCGGTCGGGTGATCGTTTGCGAAGACCTTTCCGTCCCCGGTCATCCCAACGTCTTCGTCGCTGGTGACCTGGCCTACCGCATCGACCCCGAGACGCAGCAGCCTGTGCCAGCGGTTGCGCAGGGCGCGATTCAAGGTGGCAAGTTCGTCGGCGAAACGATCGCAGCCGAGATCAAAGCCTTGGGCACGGGTGAAACCCCGCCGAGACGAAGGCCGTTCACGTACCAAGACCGGGGATCGATGGCGATCATCGGCCGCAATCGCGCGGTCGCGCAGCTCGGTAGGCTTCGTTTCGGCGGGTACTTCGCGTTCCTGCTCTGGGCGATGATCCACATTCTTTTCCTGATCGACTTCCGCAGAAAGCTAGTCGTGTTCATCGAGTGGACTTGGCTCTACTTCACCGGGGGCCGTGGCGCTCGACTCATCACGGGCGACGAGCGAATGCCAAAGGTCATTCAGCCACCGCCCGATTTCCGGCTGACGCTGCGCGACTCCATGCCAGACGCCGAGTCCGTCGAAGATCGTGCGGACTATGCTAGGAGAGCCCGGTGACCGACTGGCAACTCAAGAAGCATCCCACCTTCGCTGGTGTTCCGGGTCCCGTGCTCATCGTCGTCATGGATGGCGTCGGCTGCGGCGCATCCAATGAGGGCGATGCGGTCTGGCTCGCGCGTACCCCGACGCTGGATCGGCTTGCGCAGATCTCCTTGACCACGCGATTGCGCGCGCACGGCACGGCGGTCGGGCTGCCAAGCGACGACGACATGGGCAACAGCGAGGTCGGTCACAACGCGTTCGGGGCGGGGCGCGTGTTCGACCAAGGTGCCAAGCGCGTGCAAATGGCCATCGAGAGCGGCGAGATGTTCGAAGGGGAGCAGTGGAAGAAGCTCGTTCGCCGCGTGGGCGAGAGCGGCGAGCCGATCCATTTCATCGGCTTGCTCTCGGATGGGAACGTGCACAGCCACATCCGGCACCTGTTCGCGATGCTCCGGCGATGCGACGAGGAAGGAGTGCAGCGCGTTCGCGTGCACATTCTACTCGATGGGCGCGACGTGCCTGAGACCAGCGCTCTCGAGTATGTCGAGGCCCTCGAAAAAGTGCTCCACGACCTCAACGAACAGGGTGGGCGCGACTACCGAATAGCCTCGGGCGGTGGCCGGATGTTCCTGACGATGGACCGCTACAACGCGGATTGGTCAATGGTCGAACGCGGCTGGCGACATCACGTCTTAGGCGAGGGCAGGGGGTTTTCGAGCGCCAGCGAGGCGATCGAGACTCTCCGTGACGAAAACCCGGGCATGATCGACCAGGATCTGTTGGGTTTCGTGATCGTCGATCGCGAAGGCAAGCCCGTCGGGCCGATTCGCGATGGGGCGGCGGTGGTTTTGTTCAATTTCCGCGGTGACCGTGCGCTCGAGCTCACCCGCGCATTCACCGAGCCGGACCTCGACGAGTTCGACCGCGGTCGCATCCCGAACGTCGAATTCGTCGGGATGATGGAGTACGACGGCGACCTCAAGCTGCCCCGCCAGTATCTCGTGCAGCCTCCTCATATCGATCGGACGATGGGCGAGTACCTTGCTCGCAATCGGATCGCGCAATTCGCCTGCAGCGAGACTCAGAAGTTCGGGCACGTGACCTACTTCTGGAACGGCAATCGGACCGGGATGTTCGACTCACGCTACGAACAGTACGTGGAGATTCCGAGCGACATCGTTCCATTCGAGCAACGGCCCTGGATGAAAGCGGCCGAGATCACGGATGCCACACTCGCGGCGCTTCACTCTGGCAGCGTGCGGCACGCGCGCATCAACTACGCCAATGGCGACATGGTTGGTCATACCGGGAACCTCGAGGCTTCCATCATCGCCGTCGAGGCGGTCGATCTGTCATTGGGGCGCCTCATCCCCGCGATCGAGAAGCTTCGCGGCGCACTCATAGTGACAGCCGACCACGGAAACTGCGACGAGATGTTCGAGATCAACAAGAAGTCCGGAGAATTCGAACGCGATGGCGCGGGCCGCCTGCGTAATAAGACGAGTCACACGCTCAACGCGGTTCCGTGCTACATCTACGCGCCAGGCGACCACACGTTGCGCCTGGACGACCACCTCGAGCATCCCGGTATCGCCAACGTCGCCGCGACGACCTTCCAGCTTCTCGGCTACGAGCGCCCCGCAGGCTACGAGCCCTCCCTACTCCAATGACCTCCTCGTACACGTCCGCTCACCGGGCGCTCGTCCTGTCACTGGCGGCGTGCCTACTGCTCTGTGCGAGGGTAGTCGGGGCACAGGCTCTGGACGATGCCCGGGACCCTGAAGTCGCCCAAATCAAAGCCTTACTCGACCAGTCGTTGCAAGCGATGGAGGGTATCTACGACTATGGAGGGAAGTTGGTGAAGCGAGAGCTCTTCGGGAACAAGCTCATCGAGCAAACGATCGAGTTCAAGTTCTCGCGGCCGTTCAAGGTCTATGTGAAGTACATCGAGCCGAATCCAGGGCGAGAGGGCATCTACATTCAGGGGTCGAACAGGGATCGACTCCGCGCGCACAAGGGCTCGGTTCCAGATGTGGCGGTGAGTTTGAATCCGTACGGACGGGTCGCGATGGAGGACAACCATCATCCGATCACCTCCTTCGGCCTATCCCAGATGCTCGATGTCGCCGTGCACAACATCCGCAAAGCGATGAAGCGAGGGGATGCGACGATCAGCTTGTCCGACGGTGGCATCGTGAACGGCGAGCCCACCTGGCGCATCGACCTCGAGTCCAAATCGGGTGGACGCTACGTAACGGCTAGGCGATCGGAGAGCCTATGGGATCTCGCCAAGCGGGTTGGGCAGGACATGTACGTGATCCTTCACCACAACGACAGCATCGAGTCCCCATGGGAGATCGAGCCCGGCCAGCGAGTGTTCGTTCCGAATTACTATGCCAGCCGCGGGCAATACTTCATCGGAAAGCGAACGTTGATGTTGATCAAGGCGATGTCCTGGGACCAGAACGGGAGGCTCTACGAGTCCTATGAATTCACCGGGCTGGACCTCAATCCGGGGTTGCAGGATCGGGACTTCGACTATCGGAGCAGCGAGTACAACTTCGTCCTCGTCAATCAGCGGTAGCGCGTCCGCAGCTTGATTCCGAGGAAGTCCGCGATCTGCTGTGCGTACGAGCGCGGGATCAAGTCGAGCCGTCCCTCTACGACGGCGCGCGCGCGCGCGTGAGGCTCGCCCTTGAGCGCGGGGAGCACGATTTGGCTCCACGCCAACAGCGTCTTTCCGTCCGCGCCATTGAGGGCGAGCGTGAGCACTGGCTCGAGGCGCTTCTGATAGGCGACAGAAGCAGTACACAAGGCGGCGAAGGTTTTGACCAGGCCATCCTTACCGATCTCGTTGGCTGTGGCGAACGAGGTCTTGAGCACGTCGAGCTGCCGCGCGACTCGGGCGGGAGCGATCCGCGCGATTGCGGGGAGCGCTTCGGCCGAGGCCTGCACGACACGCTTGTTCGACGAGGAGATGCCCCGGGCGAATTTCCCAACCAGCGGCACGACGAGCTCGGGTTTCACCATGATGACCTCGCTCAGCACCCGCGCCGATTGCGTCGCGGCCGTACGGGGGCCGTCCATCATGGTCTCGCCTTGCTCCGCGATCTTCGATTGCGGACTATCGTCCGCGAGGATCGCCTGCGCGACGGCCACAGCTCCGCCGCCGGCGGCTTTCTTGCTTGCCGTGGTCTCGCGAGCGCCCGTCTCTTCTGTCGTGCTCTTCTTTTTGGTCGTCATTCGGGTCCTTGAAGTGCTTCAGCGATTCGGGGTAGCGAGGCTTCGTAACGCCACGAGGTGCCTCGGTGCCCCCCTTCGTACTCCTCGTAATGAACGGGCAGCCCACGCTCGGACAGCGCGTTTCTGAGCAAACGCGCTGCGAAGTGTAACCCGTGCTCATCCCTGCTGCCGGCATCGATGTAAATAAGCGACATCGCTTGCAAAGCTGCCGCGGAGCCGTCGATCCGCCGGAGCGGGTCGTTCTCGAGCCATCTGCCCCAGACCTCGTCGCGCAGCTCGCCGGTCGCTGGGTCCATCGGAAGCCGCGCGAACGGGAAGCCGGCGCGGTCGGCGGAATACGCGGCGCTGGCAGCCAACACGAAGATCGCATCGAACTGGCTTGCATTCTTGGGGCCGGTCTTCGGGATCTCCTCGGCAAATGCGTGCAATCCACCCGACAGATCGATCGCGATCGCCGCGCTCGTGAGCATCGGACGCATGCTGACTTCGAATGCAGCATCACCCGCATGGCTGGCAATGACCGACACGACGTCCGGCCTGTCCATCCCCAGGCGCAGCGCGCCGAACCCACCGGAGGAACGGCCGGTCACCGCGCGCGCCTCGCGCGAGGGAATCGTTCGGAACTGCGCGTCCACGAACGGAAACACCTCGTCGGCCAGGTAGGTTTGGTAGAGCCCCGTCCCCTCGGAGTCGATGAACTGGGAGCCACCCCATCGATTGAAACAATCCGGCAGTACCAAGATCGCCGGCTGGCATTGGCCGTCGGCGATGAGCCGGTCGAATCGCTCGATCGAATTCGGCTGCCAGGGGCTCCATGCCGCAATCGAATGATTCGTCGACCCGAAGCCGGCTAGCATCATCACCACCGCGAAGCGCCGTTTTCCGTCGTACTGAGGGGGCAGATAGACGTACAGGTCGCGCTGATGCGGATCGCCGAGCGGATTGTCGCTCAGACACAGGCTTTGATGAGATGTACGAACGACCCGGCCCTGCATTGGCGGGCTTCGCATAGCACATTCGCGCTGTGCCGGCGGGAAATACAGCGATTTTCGCTACATGCGATCGACTACGCCGATGCCCACGAGCCCGAGCCCACGGCGAATCTGCCGGGCTGTCAATGCGGTCAGCCCGAGCCGGCTCTCTCTGGTGGCTCCCTTGCTGTCGAGCACCGGACACTCCGCGTAAAACCCGTTGAAAGCGCGGGCGAGCTCGTAGATATGCTCGCAAATCAAATGCGGTTGGCTGGTGGCGCCGGCCTGATACACGACGTCGGCGAATCGGAGCAGTTGTTTGCCGAGCGTCACCTCGGCTGGAGTCTCGAGCTTGATCGTGGCGCCAAGCGTCAACGACTGCAGCTCGATGTCGCCCTTGGCGAAAATCGATGCGCACCGGGCGTAGGCGTATTGCAGGTAAGGCCCGGCATTGCCCTGGAACGAGATCATCTTGTCCCAGTCGAATTGGTAGTCGCTGAGCCGGTTCTGCCGCAAGTCCGCGTACTTCACAGCGCCGATTCCGACGACCCGCGACACCTCGTCCATTTCCTCCGGCTGAACGCGCAGACGCCCGTCGGCAATCCCCTCGGCGATTCGCTGCCGTGCGCGTTCCTTGGATTCCTCGAGCAGCGATACTAGGGTGATCAGATGACCGCTTGCGTCCCTGGTTCGCAACGGTTTTCCGTCGCCACCGAGCACGGTGCCGAAGCCGACGTGTTCGAGCTCCATGCGCACCCCTAGTAACTTCATCACGGTGAAGAGCTGTTGGAAGTGTAGGCCTTGCCGGTTGTCGACCACGTAGAGCGCTCGATCGGCATGAAAATGCGAATCGCGATACTGGACGGTTGCGATGTCGGTCGTCGAGTAGAGATAGGCGCCGTCCTTCTTTCTCACGATGAACGGGGTCTTCTGTTTGCGAAGTGAATGCGGTGCCCCGTCGATCTCGTCCCAGAAGATGCATACCGCTCCGTCGTCCTCGCGGGCGATCCCTCGCTCGAGAAGGCTGTCGACCACGCCGGGAAGCGCGTCGTGATAGGCGCTCTCTCCGAGCCATACGTCGAACGATACGTCGAGCTCCGCATACACCGCCTCGAGGCTACGCCGGCTCACCTCCACGAAATGCTCCCAGAGCTTGCGATTGTCTTCGTCGCCGCTTTGTAGTTTCGCCAGCTCGGCCCGCGCCCGATCGGCAAACGCCTCCTCCTTGCCGGCCCTTTCCGACGCAAGCTTATAGACGCGCTCGAGCTCCGCGATCGGCTCGGATTCCAGGGCATACTCGTCTCCCCACTCGCGCATCCCGACGATGAGGAGCCCGAACTGGGTGCCCCAGTCGCCCAGGTGATTGTCGCGCACTACATCGTGACCGATGAACGACAAAATCCGTGCGATCGCATCCCCGATGATTGTCGAACGAAGGTGACCCACGTGCATCTGTTTGGCGATGTTCGGGCTCGAGAAGTCGACGATGATCCTCTGGGCGTCTTCCACCGCGGGCACCCCATCGCGAACGTCATCACGGAGTGCTTCGGTGAGCTTTGACGCGATCCAATCGGCCCGCAGATGAATGTTGACGAAGCCGGGGCCGGCGACCTCGGCCCTCTCGATCGCGTCGTCCGTCGCCAACGCCTCGGCGATCGGATGCGCCAGCTCTCGCGGCGGCCTGCCGAGCTCTTTGGCGAGCGGCATGGCACCATTGATTTGGAAATCTCCGAACTTCGCGTCCTGAGTCGGCCGGACCATCGCCGGCCGAGGCCTGTCGAGGCCGAGGGCTTTGCGGATCGCTTCAGAGCCCACCGACTCCAGGTATCGCTCCACGAGCATGGGCGAAGGGATACCACGTGCTAGGCTCCGGCGCCGTGAACCTGATCCGCGCCATGATGGATGGGTTGAGACCCGTCATTCGCGCCCGCCGAGCGATCTTCGGGCCCCGCCGTCCCACCTGGACCCTCGAGCTCGAAACGGTGGCTGAGGTGCTTCGACGCTCCGCCAACCTCTCGACGCTGCTGCCGCTCCAAATCCAACGCCGCGTCATCGATCCCCCCCGCCCGGTGACCCAGCCGATGCGCGAAGTCCACATGGATCCAATCGACGCAGGTG
>JBAVOF010000123.1:0-1576 GCA_049691835.1 Polyangiales bacterium | reverse complement strand
GGGCGACGTGCTCATCGCCTACGCGCGCCCCGATAAAATGTCGAAGCTCCGCCACTCGTAGATAGTAAGCCGGAGTAAACGCTTGTCGAGCGGCGATCTCACGTTGCGCGTGCGAATAAGCCGAAGGCGTTGAGCACGACGATCAAGTGCAGCGCGGCGAACGACGAAGAGTTCGCGCGCTGCGCTTGCAGTTTTGTTTAACAAAACTCCACCTTGCCCGAACAAAGTCTGCTCCCTTTTGACGCACGATGAACAAGTTTGGAGCGTACTGCGCAACTCTGAAACAAAGTGAATTCTATTGCCTCGTAATGACGCAAAGTACGGCAGCGTGAGTCAGATCGAATCACTCTTGCGCAAAACGATGCAGCGTTAACCAGAAAAGAGCAGAACGAGCCACTCTGCGTCAATACGCGTCGCCACGATGGTCGAGCGGCTCGAGCAACTTTTCGAGGGGCAAAACCGATAACAGAGATCGGAGTGGCGACGACGGATCACAATCGATTCCAAGAACCGGTCACTGGCGAGCCGAGCTCGCTGCGGGACCTTCCTCTGCTCGTCCGTCGAGCAGAGGCCGCAGCGATCTTGGGAGTGCCGCTCCGGACGTTCGACAAGCACGTGCGTCCGTTGTTGAACGCGCGGCGAATCGGGCGCATGGTCATGTTTGAAAAAGGGGAGATCATTCGATGGGCGAAGGGAAAGGAAAGCGAGGTGGGTTCCATCTCCGCAAGGATCCAAGAAACGGAATCCACATATGCCGTTTCTACGTCCGCGGGATCGAAAAGAAGCTCTCGACGCGAACGCGAGATCCTGGAGAAGCTAAGGTCCGAGCGGCACAGCTCTACGCCGAAGCGGTTACTGGCCGGCGAGCGGTAGACCCGCCGAAGCATGGCGACCTGGCGCCCATCGTCGCCCAATGGCTTGTCCATCTCGAGGGAACGGTCAGTGAGGGCGATTGGAGCCGGTGCGAGATGACGTGGCGCGTTCACCTGTTGCCACGCTTCCCACGGATCGAGCTTCTGACCGAGGCGTCCTGCGAGGACTACTACCGGGCACGGTTGCGGAAAGTCTCCCGTGCAACCGTGAAAAAGGAGCGCGCAACGCTCGTACGGTTCGTTCGCTGGGCGAGCATGCGCGGTCGCGGGTATCTGGCGCCGATGAACGTTCCGGCGCTACCGAAGAAGGCCAAGGGCACAAAGGCGCTCGACGGCCGCGACAAGACGCACATCACGCGCGCCGAGGTCCTCGCCATCTTGGACCGGCTCCCGGAGCGCAGCCGGGCGGGACATCCCGTGAAAGCGCTCGTCACGCTTGCTGCCGAGCTCGGCATTCGACGCGAGACCATGGACAAGCTCGAAGTGCCGGAGCACTACCAGCCGGGCGCTGAGTTCCTTCGCTTATCAGCGGACATCGACAAGGAAGGCAACGGCCGCCCACTCTGGCTCTCGCCTCGGGCCCGTGCGGCCCTCGAGGAGGTCGCTCCTCCCCGCGGCCGCATCTTCTCGGGCTTCTACTACCTCAAGACCTTCCGAGCGGCTGCGCGCACCATCGTGGGTGAGGAACGGGCCCGCCACCTGAC
>JBAVOF010000122.1:0-4612 GCA_049691835.1 Polyangiales bacterium | reverse complement strand
ACGTAATGCTCCAGGGCCCAACCGGCCTGGTTCACCGCGTTGCTCCGCTCGCCAAATCCGACGAAACGCTCCTCAGGCTCTGCCAAGAACCCGACGCCCAGGGCCTGCACGCCGTCGCCGCTGGCGGCCTTCACGTTGATCTGGATCACGCCGTCGGCGGCGCGCGTCGCAACGAGCTCGAGCTTCCGCTCCGGATCCGATGTAGCGATGGTTGCCATGTAGGAGTCAGCTTCGGTTCGGGACGACTCGACCGCCGTGGCATGCACCCAACTACTGTCGCGCGCGGGCGGCGTCGCAGGCACTCCGTCGACCAACTGCGGCAGGGCGGATTGCTGACCGTTTCCAGCAGGCGGTGGACCAAGGTGCATGGCGAGGCTACCGCTCGGACCATCCCCAGTGTCCCCAAGCTCGACGAGCACGGGGTTTCCCTCCGCGTCGAAGAATGTCATGTTCCAGGGGGACTCGGTCACGCGCAGCTTCAACGCGCCCGCGTCGACAGTCCACTCTGCGCTCTCGTCGCCACCGCATCCGCCCAACACGGACGCGAGCGACAAACCAATCAGAATCAAGCTAGACCAGCGCATAATCCACTCCCAACGGCCAAGCCGTTCGGCCGGCAGCCTGACCAGTGCGCCGCAATACCGCAAGCCGGAATTGCTCAGCCCGTACGGGCTATGACAGCGGTGCCTGCGTCTGATGTACTCGCTGCGGAGTCAACGCTGAAATCACAGCATTTCTCGCCGGACACCGTCGTTGAATCGTGGCCGAGTGCGGACGTCTATGCCGAAGTAGAGAGGGCTGTGGACATGCGACTCGAGTTGAATCAACGCTTTGCATTGCTGGGAATGACCGTTCTCAGCTCGCTGCTTTCGGGCTGTATCTTCGTCGGAGACTACGAAGATTACTACGAGCCAGTTCCCAAATCGATCCTGTACGAGGTCTGCTATTCGACCGCAGACTGCTTCGCCGAACAGTACTGCGAGGAGCTCGCGGTGCCCGCCGACCGTTACACCGACTATGTGAACGCCATCTGCACCATCGGCTGCTTCGACGACCTCGATTGTCCGGTATCGGAGTTCAACGGCTTGCCCGGCGCATGTTTGGACCACCTCATCCTCGGTGGCCCGATGACTTCGCGCATTTGTGTGGAACGTTGTGAGATCGACGCCGACTGCGACGTCCCGGCCGGCTTTGGCTGCGAAATCGTCGCCGGGGATAGGCTCTGCATCCCGATCCGCTGAACAAATTCGCCTGGAGACGGCGCCCCTGACCCTATGTTAGCGTTCACGGGAATCAAGCCAGCATGTCCATCGCACTGATAACGGGCGCAAGCAGGGGAATCGGTCTCGAGCTCAGCAGGCAGCTCACCGAGCGTGGTGATGACGTGATCGCGCTCTGCCGCAAGGCAAGCCCGGAGCTCCAACGTCTGGGTGTTCGGTTGTTCGAAGGCGTCGACGTGACCGATCCCGTGGCGCTGCAGTCCGTCTCGAGCGCGCTCCGAGACACCAAGATCGACATTCTGATCAACAACGCCGGTATTTTCGAGCACGAATCCCTCGACGACCTCGATTTCGAGCAGATCCGCGAGCAGTTCGAGATCAACGCGCTCGGCGCTCTGCGGGTCACCTCGATCATGCGGAGGCACCTGGCACCCGGTTCGAAGGTCATCCTGATCACCAGCAGAATGGGTTCAATCGACGACAACAGCTCAGGCGGCTACTACGGCTACCGGATGTCGAAAGCGGCGTTGAACATGGCCGGCGTGAACCTCGCACACGACTTTCGAGGCAAAGGCGTTGCCGTCGCCATCTTGCACCCGGGGCTGGTGGCGACCGAGATGACCGGAAACCACGGCATTCCCGTCGCGGAGGCCGCAGAGGGCTTGATCGCACGCATGGATCAGCTTCGCCTCAAGGACTCAGGGGGCTTCTGGCATGCGAACGGCGAGCGGCTCCCATGGTGAGCGCTTTCGCGAGTAGCCGTTGTGGCACACGGATAGATCCGTCAAGCTGCACGGGCCGTGCCCGTCGATTGGGAGACCCTGCCGACCGAAGAGCTCCTCGATCGTCGCCTCTGTGACCTCGATCTCTTCGTCGCCGGCACCTGGCTCGAAGACTGTGTCGAACGCCTTCGCGAAGAGCTCCAGGCGGCAGGACTCCGGCGGTTTCGCCTGCACACCTGGCTGAGCGACGAATGGTGCTCGCCGGACGGAATCCCAGGCATCGGTATCCCTTTCTATTTGGCCCATCCCCGACTCATGCGACTCGAACGGCAGATGATGTTCGAGGTGGAGGGCGGCACTCTCGCGGAGTGTATGCGCCTGCTGCGTCACGAGACCGGGCATGCGTTGCAACACGCTTACAATCTTCAGCGGCGCAAACGTTGGCGACGAGCCTTCGGCGCAGCCTCCGTACCCTACCCGGACTTCTATCGACCGAACCCGTCGAGCAAAGACTTCGTCGAGCACCTCGACGGCTGGTATGCCCAGGCACATCCCGTCGAAGATTTCGCCGAGACGTTCGCGGTCTGGGTCGCGCCGCGCTCGAACTGGCGAAAGCAGTATCAGCACTCCTCCGCCCTTGCAAAGCTCGAATACATCGATGAGCTCGCCGCGGAGCTGGCCGACAAGAAGCCCCAGGTGCGCTCTCGGGCGCGGCCGTACGCGCTTCCGAGCCTTCGGTACACGTTACGGCGTCACTACGAGCGACGTCAGGACCACTACAGCCCCGGCTTCAGCGACGAGTACGATCGAGACCTGCTCAAGATATTCAGCGACTCCGTGCGCTATCGGAACAACGAGACCGCAGCGTCGTTTCTGCGTCGCAATCGTCGACAAATTCGGGAGCAAATCTCGCGTTTCACTGGAGAATATCAGTTCACTGTCGACCAGGTGCTTCGTGATATCATGGGCCGGTGTCGTGAGCTGAGGCTGCGACTCATCAAGGGGGAACGTCAGACTCATCTCGACTTTGCCATCATGTTGACGGTGCACACGGTGCACCTTCTTCACCGGCGGGATACATGGCATCCACTCTAAAGCGAAGGCGGATCGTCGTGCTCGTGCACGAGAGTCTCATCCCGCCGGACGACATCGGGGCGCTCTCTGAAAAGGAGATCGGGCCGTTCAAGACCGAATTCGACGTGCGCGAAGGGCTGCGCTGGCTGGGTCACGAAGTATTGATGGTGGGGCTGGGCGACGAATTGGCACCACTTCGGACCGCCCTCGATGAGTTCAAGCCTCACGTGGTCTTCAATTTGCTCGAGGAGTTCCGCGGACAGGCGATCTTCGATGCCCATGTCGTCGGATACCTGGAGCTTCAGCGGACCCCGTACACGGGCTGCAACCCACGCGGGCTCGTACTCGCCCGTGACAAGGCGCTTTCGAAAAAGATCCTCGCATACCACCGAATTCACGTCCCGCGGTTCCGCGTCTTCCCGCGCTACAAGAAGATCAAGCCGCCGCGGCGCCTCGAGTTTCCGCTCATCGTGAAATCACTGATCGAGGAAGGGAGCTACGGCATCGCCCAGGCCTCGCTGGTGTACAACGAGAAGGCGCTCGAAGAACGAGTATCATTCATTCACGACAGAATCCTCACCGATGCGGTGGTCGAGCAATACATTCCCGGACGCGAGCTCTATGTCTCGGTTCTCGGAAATCATCGTTTGCAAGCGCTCCCCACCTGGGAGATCTTTCTCGACAAGCTTCCTGAGGACGCGCCGAAGATCGCAACGCGCAAAGTGAAGTGGGACCTCGCGTACCAGGAAAAGCACGGCGTATACATTGGGCGTGCCAAGGGCCTATCCAAAGAGATGGAGCGTCGCATCGGGGCCCTCTCACGGCGCATTTGTCGGCGACTCGGCACCGACGGCTGCGTGCGTATCGATTTTCGGCTCCACGAGTCGGGACAGCTTTACTTCTTGGAAGCCAATCCCAATCCCGACATTGGCGAAGGCGAAGAATTCGCCAGCGCAGCCGGGGCCGCCGGAATGAGCTACCCGGCCTTGCTGCAGAAGATCGTCAACCTCGGAATTCGCCGCGCCCAGCGTGGCTGACCCGAGCGCATGGGCCGCCTGCTACTGAGGAAACATCTCGTGCAGATACGAGCGGAAGCAGTTGATCTCGTCACCACTCCAGTAGGGAGGTGAGTACGGTGGAGGTGGCATGCGCAGGCCACCTGCGGGTTGATCGGTGAGCTTGGTGAGCATGTTGCTGCAGTCCGGGTCGACGTCGTCGATCACGTAATCGCCGTTCGTTGCCCTACTAGCAGTCAGCGAAGCGAGTGCGACCTGCACCGGTTTCGAGAGATCCAGTGTGAACGTAGCGGACGGGGCTGCATGACAACCCCCTACAGCACAACCCTCGAGCTTCGTGCGAAGCTCCGAGTCGTCGGCCATTGAGTACCCGGTCAGCCCGCAGGACGGCGAGGCCACCTCAGGGTTCTCGCAGTAGACCAAATTCCGGAGCTCTCGTGGCACCGCTGTGCTCGCGTCCCCGCAGGCCGCGGCAGCGACGGTGCCGAGCACCAGGACCGTCCATCGCACCAAGTTCGTCCGTGTGTAAAGCATGTCTCCTCGTTCACTCCAGATGAAAATTTATGTCTCAGGTCAAAAT
>JBAVOF010000121.1:0-2655 GCA_049691835.1 Polyangiales bacterium | reverse complement strand
GCCGGGATCGAGGTCTCCGCCGAAGACCCCGTTCTTCTCAAAGCGATCCCCTACGTGCGACCCCGATCAGCGACGTTCGTCGAGGTAGCCGAGGCAGTCGACTACTTCCTGCGGGATGTAACGCTCGACGAAAAGTCGAAGCGGAAGTTCCTGGTCGCGGAAAACGCAGACGTTCTCGTTCGGCTCGCCGAGGTGGTCGCCGCGGTCGATCCATTCCACAAGGAACGACTCGAAGAGGCCGTCGATGCTTGGCTCGAAGAAGAGGGCCTTCCGATGAAGCACGTGGCCCAACCCGCCCGTGTTGCGATGACGGGGCGCACGAGGAGCCCAGGCCTCTTCGAAGTCATGGAGGTCCTGGGCAGACAAAAGACGCTCGACCGCTTGCGAAGCGGCGCGGAGATCGCAGCATCGACCGAGGAGTCCTCGGCGTAACGTCGCGTCGCCCCTTCAAGATTCGTGGAACTCGCCGTGCAGACGCTGGTAACCGTTCTCTACATGCTCACACTCGGGGTCTTGGGAATTTACGGGGCTCACCGGAGCGCGTTGCTCTTCGCGTACCTTCGCCACCGTCGCGAGCGAACGGAGCCCCGATCGCGTTTCGAGGAGTCGGACCTTCCGGTTGTCACCATTCAGCTTCCGATCTTCAACGAGATCTTCGTCGTGGAGCGACTGATCGACGCGGCGGCAAGTGTTGACTACCCCGTCGACCGCCTCGAAATTCAAGTGCTCGACGATTCCACCGATGCCACCTCGTCGATTGCCCGCCTGAGCTGCAATGCCTTGCGCGAGCGGGGCTTCGACGTGGACTACATGCACCGCGACGCGCGCACCGGGTACAAAGCGGGCGCGCTCGAAGCGGGCATGATGCGCTCGAAGGGCGAGCTCCTGCTCGTATTCGATGCGGATTTCGTTCCGCAACCAAGCATCGTGAGGGATCTGGTCCACTTCTTCACGGATCCTTCGGTTGGCATGACGCAAGCTCGCTGGGGCCATCTCAATCGCGAGCGCTCGCTGCTGACTCGCTGCGAGGCCATGCTCCTGGACGGCCACTTCGTGATCGAACATACGGCTCGCAACCGCTCTGGCCGCTTCTTCAACTTCAACGGAACCGCAGGGATGTGGCGCAAATCGGCTATCGGCGAAGCCGGCGGCTGGCAGCACGACACGGTCACGGAGGACATGGATCTGAGCTATCGGGCGCAACTCGCGGGCTGGAAATTCGTCTACGCACCGCAGCTGAGCGCCCCGGCCGAGCTCCCCTGCGACATGAACAGCTTCAAAGGCCAGCAGCACCGCTGGGCCAAGGGTTCCGTTCAAACCGCTCGGAAACTGCTTGGGTCAATCCTACGAGCGCCGGTGGAGAGCAAGGTGAAGACCGAGGCGGTGTTCCACCTCACCAACAACTTGGCGTACGTCTTTTTGCTGGTCTTGGCGGCACTCCAGCTACCTAACATGCTGATTCGACGCCAGATGGAGCATCCCTGGCTTCTGATGCTCGACGCGCCTCTCTTCTTGGCCACGTGCGGATCCGTTGCAGCGTTCTACGTCATCGCGCATCACGATCTGTACGGCGGGCGCTGGGAGGCGTTCAAGCGGCTGCCCGCCATGATGGCGCTCGGTATCGGCCTTTCGATCAACAACGGGCGCGCAGCCCTCGAAGGCTTGTTCGGCCGAGATGTCGAGTTCATTCGAACTCCCAAGCGCGGCGTCGTCGACGGAAAGCCGATCTCGAAGGCCCTCGGCTACCGCGGGCGCTGGCATTGGCACACCGCGATCGAGCTCGGCTTCGGGATGTACTGTACCGTCACCCTGCTCGTCGCCCTGCTGACCAAGAGCTGGGCGAGCGTGCCCTTCCTCTTGCTGTTTTGCGCGGGCTTCACGTACGTAGGCATCGCGAGCCTCTATGAAACCCTGGTACTCAAGTTCACTCAAGGCGAAGCCGAGCTGACGGCGCAGGCGCCATCGACGCATTCCTCACCGAGCCCGCAATCGATGTTGAGCTGACACTCGGCGAGCACCTCGCTGCTGCGCACACAAAGAGTCTCCTCTCCGACGGGCGCACAGAACCGGATCGTCGCATCGATGCGGGCACACTCGTCGTCGGTTTCGCAGGGTGTCCGGCACTGGCCACGGAGGCAGATGCGGCCCTCCTGACATTCGTTTTCTGGGCAAAACCGCTCGGGACGAGTGTCCGGAATGCACTGAAAGGAGCTGCAATACTCATAGCTCGCGCACTGTTCATCCTCGGTGCAGCTCGCGAGGCAAGCATCTTCGGTGCAAGGACGGCACGCCCCCGCAACGCACTGCTGTGTCGCGGGGCATGGTCCCTCTGGACAGGTCAATAGGCATTCGCCGTCGATGCAGATGCGAGCGTCGCCGCACTCGAAGTTGAACTGGCAGCGAAATGGAGGTGGCGCTGGATCGTTCTCGAGTGGGTTGAGACAAAGACCGCTGTCGGCGCAGGTGGTGCCGAGCGGGCATTCGTACGCGTCTGCGCACTCGCCGACGCAGCCAAGCGTGGTGCAAACCTCGCGGACGGCGCAGTCGGCATCGGCAAGGCAGGAGTCGCGGGTCGGCGCCGGCTGCGGGTCGCACTCGTCGCCGCGGCACAAGAAGCAGCCGCGCTCGCTGAGCGGCCCATCGGCGATGCACACG
>JBAVOF010000120.1:0-6962 GCA_049691835.1 Polyangiales bacterium | reverse complement strand
GTTCATTGCTACGCACATGATCTGCGTGAGGATGAGGCCCGCCGCGCCGACCATCGCGCCTGCGATGATCAACAGGGGATTGCCGATGACGAACCCAGCCATCGCTGCTGCGACGCCCGAGTACGAGTTGAGCAGCGAAACCACGACGGGCATGTCCGCGCCGCCGATGGGGATAGTGAGCAAGACGCCGAGGATGAGCGAGGCTGCGCTGAGGCCCAGTACCCAGACGATCGAATCCAAACCAGTTGCAAGCACGGCGATCCCGCCAAACGCGAAAGAGCCAAAGAGCAGCGCGAAGGTGATATAGTGTCTAGCGGGCAGCAGGATGGGCTGACCTTGCTTGAGCTTTCCCTGCAGCTTGAACAGTGCGATGAGGCTGCCGGTAAATGTAATGCCACCGACCAGGATCGACAGCATGACCGTGATTGCTTCGTCGGTGCCAAGTGCCTCGTAGACCTTGTTCGCCGACGTTTGTTCTACGACCTTCTCCCAGTAAATGGAGATTGCAACCAGTGCCGAAGCAATCCCGCCGAAGCCGTTGAACAGAGCCACCATTTCGGGCATCGCGGTCATTTGAACGCGAATTGCAAACACCGCGCCGATGATCGTCCCGAGCGCCATGCCGCCGGCTATCCAACGGTAGTCGATGAGGCCGAGCTCCAGGAGCGCGCCCAGGATCGCCAAAAGCATGCCGACGGCGGCGATCGCATTGCCACGCCGTGCGGTTTTCACCTTCGCGAGCTGCTTGATGCCGAAGATGAACAGGACCGTGGAAAGCAGATAGATGACCGGGACAACGGTCGAGCGCATGACCTCCTGATTCATTTGCTCACGGCCTCCCGTCCCGCGGTTGCCGCGCTTGCGCTGGCTTCAGAGCCGCTTGCTTTCAGGACCTTCGGCTTTTTCTTTCCAAACATGCGCAACATGCGGTCGGTCACGAGGAAGCCACCTACGACGTTGATGGTCGCGGTCACGATGGCGAGCGCGCCGAGAAGGTTGGCCACAGTTGGCGCGCCGGTCGTTGCGGCGGCGACGGCGCCAACCACCGTGATGCCACTGATCGCATTTGCGCCACTCATCAATGGAGTGTGCAGGGTGGGCGGCACCTTCGTGATCATCTCGAAGCCGACGAAGCTAGCGAGGACGAACACGTAGATTCCTATGAGCAGAGGTCCCAAAGTCATGGTTGGTCTCCTTTCCTACAGGGCCTCGGCGGTCGGTCCGTGCCGGACTTCGCCATTGTGGGTGAGCAGGGCGCCGTCGACGATTTCGTCCTCGAGGTTGAGGACGACCTCGCCCTTCGATACCATGCTGAGCAGAACTGCCTGAATATTGCGGGAGTACAACAAGCTCGCATCCGCGGGGGTGGAGGCAGGCAGGTTTGGATGGCCGATGATCGTCACCCCGTGCTCAAGCACCATTTCACCGCTTTTCGAGAGCTCGCAATTGCCGCCTTGCTCGACGGCTAGGTCGACGATGACCGCCCCTTCGCGCATCTCCTCGACCATCTCCTTGGTGATGAGCTTCGGCGCGGGACGGCCCGGAACGAGGGCGGTCGTGATGACGGCATCGGCTGCGACGACCTTTTTGCGGACGATTTCCTGCTGTGCCTTGAGTTGCTCCGGGGTGAGCTCACGAGCGTAACCACCTTCACCCTCGCCACTGTCATCCATGGGGAAGTCGATGAATCGCCCGCCGAGGGACTCGACCTGCTCTTTGACCGCTGGGCGGATGTCCGAAACTTCGACCACCGCCCCGAGACGTCGCGCAGTCGCGATCGCTTGGAGACCTGCCACGCCCGCGCCCATGATGACGATCTTCGCGGGCTGAATCGTCCCAGCTGCCGTCATCAAGAGCGGGAAGTACTTGTCGAGGTAGGTCGCTGCCAAGAGGACGGCCTGGTATCCCGAGATCGAGGCCTGGGAGCTGAGCGCATCCATCGACTGAGCGCGGCTGATCCGGGGAATGAGCTCCATCGCGATGGTGCTGACCTTGCGGTCGCGCAAAATGCGCACCGACTCCAGGTTCTTGTGAGGTGACATGAACCCGATGAGCAGCGCGCCCTCTTTCAGTTTGGACGCCTGTTCGGCAATGATCGGATAGACGCGAACGACGATGTCGGCGCGTCCCCAGGCCGCTTCAGCCTCCGCGCCGGAGACGATCTTGGCACCAGCGTCGCGGAAGTGCGCATCGGAGAAGTGGGCGTGCTTGCCAGCTCCGCTTTCCACGATGACCTCGAAGCCTTCTTTGACGTAGCGCTTCGTTGTTTCCGGTGTGCAAGCGACCCGAGTCTCGCCGTCGGCGACTTCCTTGGGTACGAAAATCTGAGGCATGCCTAGCTCCTGCGCGGGGGCTTGCGGAGGGCAAACCCGATCGAACCAGTCAACAATCGGCGGCCCGCGCTCGGGGTTGTTAGTGGCGATTCGGGACGATGTCCAGCGCTGAGCGATAAACTGCTCGGCGCACCTTTTGCGTTTTGGTCCAGGCTGCTAGATCCGGCCCGCGAACGAACAGGAGAGAACCATGGGGAACCCCGCGATGCTCGATGAGCTCGCCATCAAGACGATTCGTGGCCTCAGTATGGATGCGGTTCAAGCCGCCAACTCCGGCCACCCGGGCACGCCCATGGCCCTAGCGCCCCTCGGATGGGCGCTTTTCTCCGAGGTCCGCCGACATGATCCCGCCCATCCGGATTGGCCCGACCGCGACCGATTTGTCCTCTCGTGTGGGCATGCTTCGATGCTGCAGTACGCACTGCTGCACCTGAGCGGCTACGCGGTGTCCTTGGACGACATTCGTAACTTCCGGCAGTGGGGGAGCCTCACGCCAGGCCATCCGGAATTCCGTCACACCCCTGGCGTCGAGACGACCACGGGCCCGCTGGGGCAGGGTATCGGCAACGGTGTCGGGATGGCGATGGCCGAACGGCATCTCGCTGCGCGCTTCAACAAGCCCGGGCACAGGATCATCGACCACCGCACTTGGGTCATCGCGTCCGATGGCGACATCATGGAAGGCGTGGCGTCGGAAGCCGCTTCCATCGCCGGCCACCTGAAGCTGGGCAAGCTGGTGGTGTTTTGGGACGATAACGGAATCACGATCGACGGTCGCACCGAGCTGAGCTTCAGCGAGAACGTGCTGGCCCGTTTCGCGTCCTATGGTTGGCATACTCAGAGCGTCGAAGACGGCGGGGACCTCGACGCCTTGATTCACGCCGCCCGGGCTGCGGCTGCGGACGACCGCCCGAGCTTCATCCGGGTGCGCACCGTCATAGGGTATCCCTCGCCGAACAAGCAAGACTCATCCGATGCACATGGCGCGCCGCTTGGTGAGGCCGAGATCATCGCGACGAAGCAGATCATGGAGTGGCCTACCGAGCCTTTCTTCGTACCCGACGAGCTTGCCGCGTCGGCGGAAGAAATTCGGGCGCGTGGCGCGAAGCACTACGAAGCGTGGCAGTCGGTCCTATCGGGCTACAGGTCGAAGTTCCCCGATGCTGCGGCGGAGCTCGACACTGCTCTGGCTGGCGAGCTGCCCGAGGGATGGGACTCTGATCTGCCAACTTTCGAGGCGGATACGAAGGGCATCGCGACACGAAAAGCAAGCGGCGCCGTTCTCAACGCGCTCGCGAGCAGGATCGGCGGGCTTGTGGGTGGCTCTGCAGACCTCGCAGGCTCGAACAACAGCCAGATGAAAGGTTTCGCGAGCTTCTTGCCGGGCGCCGGAGGCATCCCCCGCAACGTGGATTGGGGCATTCGCGAGCACGGTATGGGCGCTGCGATCAACGGGATGGCGCTTCATGGAGGGGTGATCCCATACGGAGCCACTTTCCTCGTTTTCAGCGACTACATGCGGCCTTCGGTGCGCCTCGCGGCGCTGATGAAACTGCACACCCGCTACATCTACACGCATGACAGTATCGGGCTGGGCGAAGACGGTCCGACACACCAGCCCGTTGAGCACCTTGCAGCGTTGCGCGCAATCCCAAACCTCGCGGTGTTCAGGCCGGCCGATGCCAACGAAGTACGCGAGTGCTGGAAGGCCGCCCTACGTTGGGATGGACCCGCGGCCCTAGCGCTGACTCGGCAAAACGTCGCCGTCTTCGATCGGAGCACGGTGGCTAGCGCGGAAAAGGCCGGGCGCGGGGCGTACACGCTGCGCGAGGCAGGAGGGGGTGGTCCGGACGTGATCCTTGTCGCCACCGGCAGCGAGGTGGAGATCGCGCTCGCCGCAGCGGACGTGCTCGAACAGAACGGTGCTGCAGTCCGCGTGGTCAGCATGCCTTGCTGGGAGCTCTTCGAGAAGCAGGACCATTCGTATCAGGAAGAGGTGATCCCACGCCAAATCGGAGCCAAGGTAGTCGTCGAGGCAGGGATTCGCCAAGGCTGGGACCGTTGGGTCGGCAACGATGCAGCGTTCGTGACGATCGATCGGTTCGGAGCGTCCGCGCCCTACCAGGTGCTGTACGAGAAGTACGGTATCACCGTCGAGCGCGTCGTTGCCGAAGCGCAGCGGCTGTTGGCCTAGCTGACGGCGGCCAGGGCAGCATCGTAGTTTGGCTCTTTGGCGATGTCGGAGACGAGCTCGGTGTGGATGACCTCGTCCCCCTCGTCCAGCACGACGATCGCCCGGGCGGCCAGCCCCTTCAGCGCACCGTCGACCAGCTTCACGCCGTAGTCCTCGAGGAAAGTCCCTCGGAACGTCGAGAGCGGAACTACGCTCTGCAGACCCTCCGCGGTACAGAAACGTTTCTGTGCAAATGGCAGATCGGCGCTGACGACGAGCACCACGACATCGTCGAGGCGTGCGGCGCGCTCATTGAACGTACGGGCCGCGGCTTGACAGACGGGGGTGTCGTAGCTCGGGTTGATCGTGAGGATCTTTTTCTTGCCTTTGAAATCGGCGAGTGTTTTCTCGCTGAGGTCGGTTCCGATGAGGAGGAAGTCCGGGGCCGCACTGCCGGCAGCGGGCAAGTTGCCGTTGGTATGAACCGGGGTTCCTTTGAACGCGGTGGTAGCCATAATTCTCCTTTTGAGCCTCGTTGAGCGGGTTCTATAGGGACCCTGCCCTAAATTCCAAGCACTTGCAGACGAAAAAGAAATTCATTATCAGTAGTCGGTGAAGCCCACCCTAGCCGACCTGCCGCTCGGCAAAGACGCTGCGATCGAGGCCATCGATTGCGAGCGTCGCCTCTCTCGGCGCTTGATGGAAATGGGCTTGCTGCCCGGAACCCGGGTCAGAGTCGTCCGCGTCGCTCCCCTTGGTGACCCGATCGAGCTTCGGCTCCGGCACTACTCGCTGTCGGTGAGGCGCGCCGAAGCCGCCAAAATCACCGTGATGCCCGAGGGACCGGCGTGAGCAGCAGCGCGGCTTTCGTCCCGCAGGTTCTGGTCGCGGGCAATCCCAACTGTGGCAAGAGCACCCTGTTCAATGCGCTGTCCGGGGGAAGCGCTCGGGTGGGGAACTACCCCGGAGTGACGGTCGAACGCACGAGCGCACACATGCGGCTCGGGGCGACGGACATCGAGCTGATCGACGTCCCCGGCATGTACAGCCTGACCGCGAGCTCGCCCGAAGAGCAGCTCGCGGTCAACGCCCTGATCGAGCCGGAGACGCAGGCGGTGATCTGCGTCGTCGACGCGACGACGTTGCAGCGAGGGCTCTACTTGGCCCTGCAGCTCGTCGAGTCAGGGGTCGCGGTCGTCGTCGCCCTGAACATGATGGACTCGGCCGAACACCTCGGGCTTCGCATCGACACCGAACGCCTGTCGCAGCTCCTGGGCTCGCCCGTGATCCCCGTCGTCGCCACCAAGCGGCGCGGATTGGATGCCCTCCGCGCGGCACTAGGCAAGGCGCTAGAGGCGCAGTCCGATGCGCCAAGACCGGAGATCGTCTACCCCCCGGAGCTGGAAGCGGACGTGGCGAGGCTCGTTCCCGTCGTCGCGAGGTGGCGTCGAGAAACCGCTCCAAGCCAGCTGCGCGTATTCGCCCTTTGGTGTCTGCTTTCTCTGGGCGATGACAGCCTACAGGACGTTCCGGACGCCGTTCGACGGGAGGTGCGCGAAATACGCGAGGCAGCGAGGGCACAAGGACGGAACCTCGACCTTGAGATCATCGCTTCGCGGTATGTGTGGATCGACGATGCCGTGAGCCAAGCCTGCTCCGAGCGGGAGCAGCAGTTCACGTGGAGCGAGCGGTTTGACCGCGTATTGACCCATCCGATCGCAGGGATTCTCGTGTTTTGCGCCGTGATGTTGGGAATCTTCGAGGCACTCTTCGCCGGCGCGGAGCCGTTTATCAGAGGGATCGAGCGATCGACGGCCTTCATCCAGATGGAGGCTGCGGCGCTCGTGCCGCCGGGGGTGCTTCGGGATCTCATCGTAGATGGTGTCATTGCGGGCGTGGGAAACGTCGTGGTGTTTGCCCCTCAGATCCTGATGCTTTTCCTGTTCATCGGATTTCTCGAGGACTCTGGTTACCTTGCACGCGTCGCCTTCGTCATCGACCGGGTGATGAGAGGAGTAGGGCTCCACGGAAAAGCATTCGTGCCCTTGTTATCCGGATTCGCCTGCGCCGTCCCCGCGGTCATGGCGACGCGAACCATCGAGCGGCGCCGGGATCGTTTGGTTACGATGCTGGCGCTTCCTTTGATGTCCTGCAGCGCTCGCCTACCGATTTACATTCTGGTCGTCGGCACGGTCTTCGCTGGGCAGTCGCTTGGGTGGTTCAGTGCCGGCGCAGTCGCGCTCTTCTCGATGTACACGTTGTCGGTACTGGTCACGCTTGGGGCGGCCTCGGTCATTCGCCGCACTGTCCTTCCCGGTCCGGCGCCGACCTTCGTGCTCGAGATGCCGCCCTATCGCTGGCCCTCCGCGCAGATTCTATGGCTCAATGCCTGGCGTCGTCTGCGAATCTTTCTCGTCGATGCCGGGACCATCATTTTGGCGATGACCATCCTGCTC
>JBAVOF010000119.1:0-1716 GCA_049691835.1 Polyangiales bacterium | reverse complement strand
GTGTAGCAAAGCGCCTCCCCGGCGAGGACCAGAGTTCCATCGTTCCGGACCACTTCGGTCTTCAGCTTGGTGATCGGCTTGTCTCTCCTGACCTCGAGCACTTCGACCTGGCCGGTGATCTGGTCGCCGGGGCGGACCGGCGCCTTGAAGCTCCAGTCGACGTGCAGGAAAACCGTGCCCGGTCCGGGCAGATCCTCGGCAACGACCGCATTGAGGATCGCGCTCGTAACGCCGCCCTGGACCACGATTTCGCCGAATCGGGTCTCCTTGGCGATCGCCTCATCGTAGTGCAATGGATTGCGATCGCCTGAGATCTCGGTGAATAGCTCGATGTCCCGCCTCTCGACGGCGCGCGTGCGCTCTGCGCGTTGTCCGACGGCGGGTGCGCCCCTGGGCCAAATTTCGTGAATTTTGGTGCTCATCGTTCCCGATAGTCACCGCTCCGACAAATCCTCGCAAGGGTCTAGTGAAGCTTGCCGGCCGCGGGCCAAGACGGCGCCACCCACTCCGCCGAGGATCATCGTGCACGCGATGGCAAGCCGGCCGGAAGGCGCTTCGCCGAGCACGAGGATTCCCGCGGCGGCCGCGATGACCGGCACGGCCAGCTGCACAATCGCGGCGCGCGTAGCCGTCAGGCCGCGAAGCGCGACGTACCAGAGCACGTAGCCAAGCCCTGAGCTGAGCGCTCCCGAAATCGCTGCGAGACCCACTCCGCGTGTCGACGCGTGCAGCGCGTCCGAGGACACGAAGAGGCCTGCAACCGCGAGTGCCAGCGCCCGGGCGAAATTCCCTGCGGTCGCCGCCGCCGGCACGATGCTGCCCGTGCCGCGGAGCGAATATACCCCCCATCCGACTCCCGACGCGATCATCAACAGTGCCCCGAGAGGGTCCGGCGCGGTCATGCCGAGCAGCACTAGGTAGACGAGCCCCGCCATGGCCACGACAAGACCGATCCACTCCTGGGGCCGAGGACGTTCTCCCCGTCACAATCTGGCGCCGATCATCGTCGCCTGGACCGATCCGAACAGGATCACGGCGCCCATGCCCGTTTCGGGCGACACATAGGCCAACGAAAACGCGATTGCATACATGCATAGCGCCAGACCCGATCTCCAAGACCCGCAGGAGCGCCCCTGTAGTCGAGGCTCCGCTAGTAGCGCTCTCTTGCCCATCGGGCTCATGTTGAGAGCTGAGCGCGGTACGAATCGTTATGTGGCGTGGGACCCCGCACGCAGCCTTTGTTCCGGCTATGCCCCCGGAGGGTCTTCACTCAGGCCAGCGCGACTCGGATTGCTCGAATTCGAGAAATTGGATAAGTGGCTGCGCTCGGAGCCGGACTACTTCCGGCGCCTGTGACGATCAGCACTCTCCCTTCGAGCGCTCGCATGCGCCGTCCCGCCGAAGCCCACGAGGATCGCAACGATGCCCAAGCGCAGGAGCTCGCCGGAACGCGTGGCGGGGCATCGTCGGACTTTGCCCCGCAATTGTGGTAGCGTTCGACCTGTCGGGTGCAAGATGTGCCCGTCATGGGAGGGGTGGACATGAGAATGATCGTCATATTGGTCCTGAGCGGAACGCTCGGGCTCCTCGGGTGTGGCAGCGACGACGGAAGCGGCGGCTCAGGGGGTTCCGGTGGGTCGGGTGGTAGCGGCGGCACGGGAGGGACCGGCGGCACCGGTGGGACCGGCGGCACGGGAGGCACCGGCGGCACGGGAG
>JBAVOF010000118.1:0-3907 GCA_049691835.1 Polyangiales bacterium | reverse complement strand
GGTGCGAACCAGCCCGTCGGTCAGATTGAACTCGTAGAAGCCGCTAGGATCGAAACGGCCATCGTGCATAGGTCCCCCCTCCAGAAGGCATGTAGAAGGTATAGGCTGATCGTGTCAAATGCCCTGGGTGAATTCAAACCTGCTCTGCATGGCCCTCGCGGTTACCCTGCAGACGCAAACCGCGTACGCGCAGGGCGATCTGCTGGGTGCGGATGAGATGGCCGAGGCGATCGTTTCGATGACCTCGCGGGTGTGGACCGGGCCCCGGACTCCAGCCCCCGCTCGGGTACAGCGGCCCTCACAGGCTTCTTTGGCGCTCCAATCCCCAATCGCTCTGCTCGCCGTACACGCCGATCCCGCAGTGAGTCAGGCCGCTATACGGGAGGCGATGAAAGCGTTCGAGCATGCAAGAGCGCGACTGGACGCGATGGGCTGGCCAGCGCCAATCCCCGATGGTGACCTGGGCGGAGGGCCCGAAATCGATCTCTACCTGACGGCCGACCTGCGCGCCGATGCTTACTCGGACGGGATCGCCGACTGGTCCTACCTCGATCGAGCGTCGACCTTTGCCGTGGTGAGCCCGGCGACGCCCACCGAACTGCTGGATGCATGCGTGACGGCGGCCTACGCCGAAGCACTCCTGTTGAGCATGGATCCCGCTGAAGCGAGAGCTTGGCGCCGCGCCACCGCGGCGTGGTTGACTTGGGAGCTCACGGGCCGGTTCGGTTGTGATGACGCCGTGAACCGCCAACAGGCGGAGCCTTATCGGTCGTGGGTGAGTGGAGCGGCCGGCGACGGCGCGGGCGGCGCGCTCTGGCTTGCCTACCTGTCGGCACGACACGACACCGTGCCGGGTCGGTTCGTGCGTGATGTGTGGGGACTCGCCAGCCAGCGCACCTGGGAAGGTGCGCAGCTCCGAGCCGAACCGGACGTCTGGTCCGCGGTGAATGCGGCGATCGAGCGGAGCGGAGATCGCTTGCTGGACAACGTCGAAGAGCTCGCTGTCGTTCGATGGTTCGTGGGACGCGTAGTCATGCCTTCTGGCATTCTCGCTGCGCTCGACAGCGACGCCGTCGTCCCGATTTCCCGAACCGTGAGGCGGCTCCCGAGCCGACTCGTCGTCGGACCGCCGCTCGAGCCGTTCGGCAGCGCATACATCGTACTGGACGCGGATACATGGAGCGACACGGCGCGCCTGAGGGCGTGGCTGCGGGGTGAATACGGGGTGCGCTGGTCCTTCGTCGCGGTGCAGCTCGACGAGCAGGGCACGGAGGTTAGGCGCATCGCCGCCCCGGATACCGGACCGACGCCGAACGCGTACGTGCCAATCGAGCTCAGCGACGCGACCAAACGTCTGCTGTTCGTGGTGACGAACCTGTCGAATGGCTTACCGGACGCCGATGAAGTCGACGTGCACGGGCGGGCGTTCGAGCTCATCGTGGACCGGGACCAGAACTAGCTTCGTCGTCGTCGCCGGCGGCGTCGATTCCGCGGTTCGGCTTCGTAAACCGCTTCGTTCGGCTCGTGCGCCCACGCGGGGAGCTCTTCGCCCCGGGCCATTCGATCGAGCGCGAACAGGGTCGCAGCATCGGCGAAGTACTCTCGACGCGCGATCGACTGTATGCGCCCCGTGCGAAGACGCCGCTGCGCCATGACGAGCAAACGAATCCGATCTTTGAGACGCCTCGGCAGCGACAGCCGAAGCGAGAGCTCTCGCACGAACTCTTCGTATGCGACTGGGACGTCCGACACGCCCTCGATCGCTTCGTCGATCGCCCCAAGCAAGAGCGCGGCAAAAAGGACGGCATCGCCAGGAAGCCGGTCCTCGGCCGCAAGCGCATCGACCGCTTTCAGGCGGCCGAAGGTCAGGGATGCGCCATCGAGGTCGTCGTCCAAGAAAGAAGCGACTTCAGGCATGATCTCACTGAGGACGCCCACGTCCCAGGCTAGGAATACCGAACGGTGTGCCGCCCCACCCCGTAGGAAGCGGAGGATCTCTTCGAGCACGCGCGGCGCCGCGGCGCGACGCAGGTCGCTTCGATGGCGCACCATCGCGTCATAGACCTCCGGGTCCAGCCCCATGTCGAGGCGCGCACTGAACTTGATCGCACGGAGTATGCGGATCGGGTCTTCTCGAAAACGATCGTTGGGATCGCCGATCGTACGGAGCAGATGCTCTTCGAGATCGGCCACTCCGCCCACATAGTCGATCACCTCACCACGCTCGAGGTCGTAGAACAAACCGTTGATGGTGAAATCGCGGCGGATTGCGTCTTCGTGTGGCTCTCCGAAAACGTTATCGTTGGTGATCAACAAGTCCGCATCGTCACCTTCGGCATTCGGGCTGCGCGACGGGATCAGGCGCACTGGATCCGGACCCGCGCAGAGGGGAATCTTCTTGGCGATCTTCGGTTTGATGACTTCGAAGTCTTGGGAAGGGTCGCGGCGATAGGTGGCGACTTCGATGATCTTCCCGCCGGAGAACAAGACGTGCGCGAGGCGGAAGCGCCGTCCGATCACTCGACAGTTTCGGAAAAGGTCCCGGACCTCGTAAGGTCGGGCGCTCGTCGCAAGATCGAAATCCTTGGGCTTCCGGCCCAGCATCAGGTCGCGCACTCCACCGCCGACGAGGTATGCGGTATGTCCGTGCCGATTGAGGCGGCGAATCACTTTCGCGGCATCTGGGTCGACGAGCCGGCGCGGAATGGCGTAGGCATAGACGATAGGCTCCGGGGGCTCTTCGCCGAGGACACCTCGGCCTTCGTCTTCTCGTCGACCGAAGTCAGTGTCTATAACTCGGGTCATCGAATTCCAAAGCCCATGAGTAGGGCAAGAAGTTGTTCACTCTTCTAGCAACAACCCGCCCTGACGGCAATCTAAGACCGGTGCTACCGTCTCTAGGGAAGATGAACGAGCTCGAAACATTGGCGGGCAACGTGATCGTCTGCGGCTTCGACGGCCTCGAAGCGCCCGCCATGGTGCATCGTTGGCTGTCGGAGCAATCCGTAGCGGGATTGATCCTATTCAAGCGCAACATCGATGATCTGGAGCAGACCGTCGGACTGGTCGCCTCGTGCGTCCAGGGACGCTCTGCCGCGCTGCCAGCACTGGTTTGCATCGATCAGGAAGGTGGTCGCGTTGCACGTCTCGGCGATCCGGTGCTCTCGCTTCCTGCGATGCAGACGCTCGCGGCAGCGGGCGACTCGGGGCTGACGCGTGATGCGGCGACCGTGCTCGGGCGACAGCTGCGGGCGATCGGGATCAACTTGAACTTCGCGCCGGTTCTCGACGTGGACACCAATCCTCAAAACCCGGTGATCGGTGATCGTGCCTTTGGTCGCACCCCCGAAGTCGTGATCGAGCATGGGCTCGCATTCGCCGATGGGCTGCGTGACGGCGGAGTGCTTTGCTGTGGTAAGCACTTCCCGGGTCACGGGGACACCGACCTCGATAGCCACTTCGCTCTCCCGACGCTGCGCCACGACCTGAGGCGCCTGAACGAAATCGAGCTTGCTCCGTTCCGAGCCGCCGCCAAACGACTTCCTTCGCTGATGACGGCTCATGTCGTCTTCGAAGCGCTCGACTCCAACCTTCCCGCAACGATGTCCCCTCTTGCGATCGACGGGCTCCTGCGAAGGGAGCTCGGTTTCGAGGGTGCGGTGTTCTCAGACGACCTCGAGATGAAAGCGATCACCCAGCGTTACGCGATCGAGGAAGCCGGCGTGCTCGCCATCGAAGCGGGATGCGATCTTCTGCTCGTGTGCTCCGATCTGGAGGCGGCGGCCACTGTGCGCCATGCCTTAGCGACCGAGGCGGCCCGTAGCAAGCCATTTCAGGTGCGTTTGACCGAAGCGCGGTCGCGAGCGGATGCGCTTCGCAAGAGGATCCGCACTCTACCCCCTGCCGT
>JBAVOF010000117.1:0-16171 GCA_049691835.1 Polyangiales bacterium | reverse complement strand
CGACATGGCCGTGGGATCGCCTTTGGCCTTTTCTCATCGTCGCCACGGTGGCGATTGCCGCCATCGGGGTGGTCCTCATGAGGAAGTGGCGTGCGAAGGCGGTCGAATGAGCGAGAGGTTCGTTCCCCAGCGGGCCCCTTTGCCGGCAGCGGTGGAAGCGGTAACCTGCGCGCGTGGAGAAGCTGCCGGCGCCCGACCTTCCCGCGTGGATCGCGAAGGAAGTCCCATTTACCCGATACTGCCTCGCCGTTGGCGACGGCTTGCGCATGCACGTGATGGAATCGGGTCGCGGCAGACCCGTCCTCATGGTCCACGGTAATCCGACCTGGGGCTTTCTGTACCGCAAGGTCGCGATGTGCCTGCAAGGGCGGGGCCTTCGATTGATCATGCCCGACCTGATCGGCTTCGGCTTGAGCGACAAGCCACGCGATTTTTCGTTGCACACGATTCGCAACCACAGCAAGTGGCTCGGATCGCTCATCGATCAACTCGATCTCCGAGACGTCATCTTGGTAGGTCAGGATTGGGGTGGCGCGATCGGCGTGCATCCGTTCACCACCCGGCAGGATCGCCTCGGCGGCATGGTCGTTCTGAATACCGTCCTCGATGCGCCGTCGCCGGGCTTCAAACCAACGGCGTTCCACCGTTTCTCCCACGTGCCATTGCTGAGTGATTTCGTATTTCGGGTTCTGCCTATCCCGCAAGCGGCCTTGCACTTGGCGCAAGGAGACAAATCGAGCATCCGCGGCGACGTTGCCCGCGCGTACCGCTACCCGTTCGAGCGGATGCGCGATCGAGTCGCGCCGCTCGCGACAGCGCGCATGGCCGTCGATCGCATGGGTCATCCGTCGATCCCCGCACTCGAGGAGTGCGCCGCATTCGTCCGCCACTTCGATGGCCCGAAGGCCATGGTCTGGGGGCGCCGAGATCCCATCATCGCCCGGGCGCTGAAGCGCACCAAAGCACTACTGGGCGACCCGCCCGTCACCGAGACCCAGGCGGGCCATTTCCTGCAAGAAGAGGTGCCCGAGGAGATCGCAACAGCGGTCCTGGACGTGAGCGCCCGGCTAAGCCGCGCTTCGACGCAGGCCGCGAAGGAGCAGGCGTAGCGACGCTTGAAACTGCTCTTCTTGGGCGGCGCGAGAAGGAATGGTTCCTCCCAACCAGGTCACGAGACCGAAGTAGTGCGTGCTGAAAATCTGCTGAGCCGCTTCCATCGGGTCGATGGAGGGGTCGAGCTCTCCGCGCTGCTGGGCGTTGCGTACGAGGATCCCGATCCGCTTCACGAGGTCGAAGGTCCACGCTGCCGATTTCGCTCGGCGCTCCCCATCCGTGAACAAGAGCTCCTTGATGAACACGCGGCTCAACCGACGCTGCCTCGCATAGCATTGGGTCAGCGCCGCGAAGACGTGAGTCAACTCCTGATCGAGCGTTGCGGGCCTCATCGTGTCGAAGGCCTGGCCTGCGGCGGCATCGATCTGGCGCTGCATCAGGTGGATCAGCAAGCTGCGCTTCTCTGGGAAGTAGTTGAACAGGGTCCCGGCTGCGATGTCAGCTGCCTCAGCGATCTCTCGCGTCGACGTGGCCTCGTAGCCCCGGGTCGTGAAGAGCGTCCAACCTGCCTCTTCGATACGGTGCAGGGTTTCTGACTTACGGCGTTCGCGACGGCTCATGCGTTTCCCCGAGCCACTGTCCTGCGACAGGCGGGGCACACCAAGTTTTCCGCACCGGGTCAAAGGTTCGGAAGCTCACCGAAGCGACGGATCGTCGACCGCAGACAGACGTTCACTCTATGAACACGCGTGCACCCATGATACGCCCACCCACCTTGTCCCATGACTCGCCCACTGGCATACAAGGCCCTAGTTGTAGCCCTTTTGGGTATGACCCTTGGCTGCGGCGAGGCGTCTGACGCCGACGACTGGGACGATGGGCTCGACGCGACCACGGCGAAGGTAGTCGGAGGCTGGGCCGCTACGAACGAGCAGATCTTCGCGACGGTCGAGATCCGGCACATGGGAGCGCGCTCGGGGTTCTGCTCGGGTGTGCTGATCTCACCGCAGCTCGTCGCGACTGCGGCGCATTGCGCGGTATTCGAGCCCGAGCCGGGCGTGCTTGCGCCCGCGGAGCCCGGTTCCCTTCAAGTGGTGGCCGGTCACCTGGCGAGCCGCGCGGCCGTTCCGAGCATGATGCGGTCCGTGTTCTCAGTCCGCGTGCACGAACGATACAATCACGACTTCATCATGGGACGAAACAGGGACGGCGCAGGGCAGGGCGGCCTCGGGTCGCCGAACGACATCGCGTTGCTCTTCCTGTCGGCCCCGTTCGACGACAATCCAAACGCCCCGATGCTCAACGCCAAGCAGCAGCGAGCGCTCGTCCGCAATGGCGACGTCGCGTTCGTCGCTGGATACGGTGTCTACGATCGGGAAGAAGGTCTGACCGGCCAGCTCTACATCTCCGACGCGATCATCGACGTTCTCGGGCGCCAGGAGCTTCTCACCCGCCGAACCGACGAGCTCGGCGATTCCTGTTACGGAGACTCCGGTGGTCCGCTGTACGTCCCAACAGAGGATGGGGACTACCTCGTGGGCCTCGTGTCGCGCGGCCGCTCTGACGTTAAACGCGATTGCGGCGACGGTGGCGTGTACACTCTTCTCTCCGCGTATCTTCCGTGGATCGAGCAGACGGCAGGCAGCTGGTTCGAGCCTACGGTGGTGCCCGGAGCCGAAGACCCCACGTTCCTGGCGGAAGGCGCGGATCCCGTCGGTGTTCCGAAAGGCGTCGCGCTTCGCGGGACGGGGGCATGTGCGGCGTCATCTGGGCGTGCAGGTGAGCACTCACCGGCTTCGACCCTCGTCTTCCTGCTGATGTTTGCATTGCGCCGACGCAGTTTGTCACTGCACTAGCCGTGACCTACGCTCCGGCCAGCAATGAGGTTGCCGCCACAACGATCGCAAACACGACTCACCAAGATCGTCTGCACGATCGGTCCGTCCACGCGCTCATGGGACATGTTGGCCGACCTCGCCCACGCGGGGATGAACCTCGCGAGGCTCAACATGTCCCACGGAGACCAGGGATCTCACCTACAGGTTATCCGCAACTTGAAGAGCCTGAGCAAGAAGCTCCCGCATCCCGTTTCGATTCTGATGGACCTCCAAGGGCCGGAGATCCGAACGGGTGAGCTCTCCAAGAGCCTGGACCTGAAATCCGGCGACGTTTTCTATTTCACCGTGTTGGCGGACGATGTCGAGGAGCGGAGCGTCCACGTGAACTACCGCGATCTCGTCAACGACTTGCGCGTAGGCGAGCGGGTCACCGTGGACAACGGCCTCATCAATCTCGAAGTGCTCGAAGTCTCGGAGCACCGCCTCAAGTGCAAAGTGCTGGATGGCGGAGTGCTGGGTTCGCGAAAGCACGTCAACTTGCCAGGGGTTCGCGTGAACTTGCCCTCGGTCACGAAAAAAGATCGTGAAGACATCGCCTTTGCGATCGAGCAAGACCTCGATTTCATCGCGTTGTCGTTCGTTCGGGGCGCAGAGGACGTCCTCGAGGCCAAGGCTCTCGTCGATGCTGCCGATGGGCATCAACGCCTCATCGCGAAGATCGAAAACCAAGAGGGCATCGACAACTTCGATGCAATTCTGGAGGCCGCAGACGGCATCATGATCGCGAGAGGCGATCTCGGCGTCGAAGTGGCGTTCGAAGAGCTCCCCGTGCTTCAGCGAGAGATGATTCGCCGTTGTGCGATCGCGGGCAAGCCAGTCATCGTCGCGACGCACCTGCTCGAGTCGATGATCGAAAATCCCTTGCCCACGCGAGCGGAGGTGACCGACGTGGCAAACGCGGTGTACGAGCAGGCCGATGCCATCATGCTCAGTGGCGAGACCGCTGCCGGGAAATATCCCGTGCGGTGCGTGGAGGTGCTCGACACGATCGCGCGCCGCATAGAGATGGGACCAGGGCTCGACTTCTACAAGGAACGCGCTGCGCCGACTACGCAGCGTGCCCACGTTGCCCAGAGCGCGTGCCGACTTGCCGACTCGCTGGATGCCCGTGCAATCGTCGTGATGACGCGGCGCGGTTACTTCGGTCAGCTCGTCGCCAGCTATCGGCCTCGGCGCGCGATCATCTACGCGTTCACCAACATGAGCACCACTCGGCGCAAGCTCTGGCTGAGCCGTTCCGTGGTCCCGTTTCGGATGAACCTTTCACGGGACCCGGAGAAGACGATCGTGAACGCCCTCGCCAAGCTCCGTGAGAGAGAGGTGATCGAAAAGGGTGAACCAGTGGTGGTCGTTTCGGATGTGGCCACGGCGACCGGGGATTTGGTGACCAGCATCCAGGTGCGGGTGTCCGAGTAGCTTTCGGGGCCGTTTGGCCTTACACAATATGGACATGGGTTCGCGTGCCTCCTTAGTCTTGCTGTTCGGTCTTGCCACGGGCTGCGGCGCTCCCGACCAGGTCTTCATCGGTGAGCTAACTGCCCCTGTCGTGTACGGCAGTGACGACCGCGTCGAGGTCTTCGATCATCCAGACAGTGAGCTCCGACGGATCGCCCAAGAGTCCATCGTGGCGCTCGTCCCGAGCTTCCGGGTCAACAGGGAGGCCGACGGAAGCTACAGCCTCTACACCCAGTCGCTTGCCGAGCTGCGCGGCCTCTGTTCCGACCAGCGGTTCGGAAACCAGCCGACCGCAGCATCTTGCTCCGGCGTGCTGATCGACGATGACTTGGTGCTGACCGCCGGTCACTGCATCGACGCGCACACACCATGTGACTCCTACGCGTTCGTGTTCAACTATTTTCTCGATGAGCCAGACCGTCTTGCGGCGATTCGAGATGAGGACGTCTACTCCTGCGCTCGCGTCGTGTCTCAGGGTGCGCCCAACCGCAATGATCTCACGCCCGACTTCGCCGTCGTTCAGCTCGACCGGCCGGTGCAAGGCATACATGCCCCGGCTTCAATTCGGCCGGCGACTCCTCTGAGCGAAAACGAGCCGCTCGCGATGATCGGTTTTGGAAGCGGTCTTCCCGCCAAGATCGACACTGGCGGGGCGGTGGCGGACCCGCGCGCCGGCCACCTCGATTTCTTCGTTGCCAATCTCGATGCGTTTCAGGGCCACTCCGGTAGCGCGACGTTCGACGAGAAGCATCGGCTCGCGGGCATCCTCATCGGTGGACTGACTCCTGACTACATCACGTCGGAGAACGAATTCTGCGCAAGGGTTGCAGTCTATCAGGACTCGGATGCAGGCGAGGTGGTGCACAACATCGCGCTCATCGTGAACTCCCTCTGTACCGATGGCTGGAACTCCGATGATCTCTGCGATCCGAAGGCCTGCGAAGGAGAACCCTGCGGCCTTCCCGCCCCGGACCCCGGCGACCCCGACGTCGCGTCGGCCGACAGCGCGGGGTGCACCGCGTCGCGGGGACCGACGAGTCTGCTCTTCAGCTGGCTGGGCCTGCTCTTGTTCCTGGTCGCTCGCCGCTTCAGGCGGCCAGTCGTTTGACCACTTCGAGCGCTTCGTGAACATGCTTCTTCGCGTTGAGTTGCGAGTTGAAGACATGCCGTACCTTGCCCTCCCGATCGATCACGTAGGTGACGCGTCCGGGTAGCAGGCCCATGGTCTTCGGTACCCCGTAGGCCTTCTGCAACGCCTTGTCTCGGTCGCTGACCAGCAGAAACGGCAGGCGGTGATGTGATGCGAAGCTCTGATGGCTCTCCGCGCTATCCTGGCTTACCCCGATGACCACCGCGCCCGCTTCCACGAACTGTTCGAAGTTGTCGCGGAAGGTGCATGCCTCCGCCGTGCACCCAGGCGTCTCGTCCTTCGGATAGAAATAGAGAACCACGGTCTTTTGGCCGCGGAACTGTGACAATGAGATTGTGTCGCCGTTCTGTGTGCTCTTGGTGAAGTCCGGGGCGGTCGCGCCCACGCCGATGCTCGCCATGGCTTGCCTCCAACCCGGAACCTAGCACCGGTGCCGAGGTCCGCGATCCGGCCCGATCGCCCGGCGCCACAGTGTGTTTCGACTTGAAAAAAGTGAAACATGTTCTATTTTCACCTCATGAACACCCGCTTCTTCACCCCACCCATCCCCAATGGCTGGTTTCAAATCGCTGCCTCGGACGAGATCAAACCTGGCGACGTCCGCCCGCTGAAGTACTTTGGTAAGGACCTCGTCATATGGCGCTCCGAAGCTGGCGAGCTCTCCGTGCTCGATGCGTTTTGTCCGCACCTCGGGGCCCACTTGGGACATGGCGGCCAGGTGAAAGGCAACTCGATCGAGTGTCCCTTCCACGCCTGGCAGTTTGGAACCGATGGTCGCTGCACCGGGGTACCGTACGCCGAGCATATTCCTCGCAAAGCCAAGGTGCCCACCTGGCGCATCAAAGAGCTGGCCAACATGGTGATGTGTTGGCACCACGCCGAGGGGGCGCCTCCCAATTTCGAGATACCGGATGAGATTCCAGAGTGGGGATCCAAGGATGGCGTGCGCAATGACGACTGGACTGATTTCGTCAGTCGTGAGTGGACGATTCGAACGCGCAACCAGGAGATGGCCGAGAACGCAGTCGACTCGGCACACTTCCACTACCTGCACGGAACCACCAACATGCCGAAGTCCGAGGCTTCCGTGGAGGGCCCGATCCTCCGCGTGTTTTCTGGCGCAGGCATGGAGACCCCTCGTGGTACCGTCGATGGCTCGATCGAGAGCCTGAACTACGGGTTCGGGCTCGCCATCGTCCGCTTCCAAGGCATCGTCGAGACGCTGAACGTCGCATCGACCACGCCGATCGACGCCGATCACGTTCACCTCCGATTCAACTTCTCCGTCAAGAAGACCGCGGGTGCGGAGATGGCCCGCGGCGTCGGCAAAGCGTTCGTGGCGGAGGTCACGCGGCAGCTCGAGCAGGACATTCCGATTTGGGAGCACAAGATCCAGTACGAAAAACCCCTGCTTTGCGACGGGGATGGCCCGATCGGGATCTTCCGACGATGGTGCACGCAGTTCTACTCCTGGCCCAAAGAGCAACAGGCCGCCGAGTAATGCCCGAGTTCGAGCTCGAAGAGGTCGAAGCCGCCTTCAGACAGTTCTGGTACACGGGCATGATCCGCGAAGACTGGAATGCCTGGGCCGATCTCTTCACAGAGGATGTCGTCTACGAGGAACGTGTCCTCGGAACGATGCTCGGTCGCGAGACGGTGCGGCAGTGGATTGTCCCTCTGATGGAGCAGTACGGGGAGATCTACGGCGTCTACGACTGGCACATGGCCGAGCCCAGCGGGCGACTGGTGTTCCGCATGCTCAATCGGCGTGATCACCCAGACGGCAAGGGCGTCTTGGACTTCCCAGGGGTCACGATCCTGCAGTACGCCGGCAACGGCCAGTGGTCGTCTGAGGAGGATTACTGGGCCGAGAAGCTCGGGATGCAGCAGTGGAAAGAATACGGCGAGGCCCTCAAGACGCACGATCCGGACCACCGCAACAAGCGTACTCGCAAGCGCTGGGGCAACGGCCCCGACTGGACGATCGGCAAGGCGTCCTTTTGGGACTGGCCCGATCGCAAGCGGCCCTAGTATTCCGCGTCGAAGTCGAGCTCGATCTGCTCTTTGCTCGCCGGGCGCGACTGGCACGCGAGGACCCAGCCGCGGTCGATGTCGCTTGGCTCGAGAGCGTCGTGGTTGGCCATGTTGACCTTGCCACTCTTGAGCAACGCCATGCAGCAGCCGCAATAGCCGTCCTCGCAGGACGACGGCGGTTTGTGACCTGCCTTGACCGCGGAGCTCAGCAAGGTCAGGCCCTTCTCGTACGGCACTTCGTGCGACTGACCTTCGAGGCGCATCGTGAAAGACGCCGGAATGTCGTCATCGGATTGCTCGGGGACGGCGGCGGAAGACTCGGTTTTGCGATCGGGATCGACCGGCGAGAGGAAACGCTCGAACTTCGTCTGCGCCGCATCGATCTGCGACGCCTTGAAGGCCTCTTCGACGGTGTCCATGTACCCAGTCGGGCCGCATACGAAAAACTCAGCGTCTTCCCATCCCCGAATGTGCTCGCTAACGTCGGCCACCGAAAGGAAGCCTCCCTCGCTATCAAGATGATGCACGACCTCGAGTCGCCCCGGGTATTCGGCCAACCAAACGTCGATCTCGTCTTTGAAAATGATCGAGCGCTCGTCGCGGTTGGCATAGATCAACTTCACGTCGCGCTCTGTCGTGCGGAGCGCAGACTTCAAAATGGAGAGGACGGGGGTCACACCGCTGCCTCCGCCGAACAGGACGATCCCGTGGTTGCCCTCGTTGGAACGCAGCACGAAGCGCCCTTCGGGCGGCTGTACCAGGATCGAGTCCCCCACCTTCAATTGGTCGTTGAACCAGTTGGAAACACGTCCCTCGTCGACCCTCTTCACCGTCACCTTGGGCCAGGCGTCGATCGCCGGAGCGCTCGACAGCGAGTAGCAGCGCCGAAGCGCCATCCCGTTCCAGGGGACTTCGAAGGTCAAGAACTGGCCGGCTCGATATCGGAACTCCTCGCGCAACGATTTGGGGACATCGAGGAAAAAAGACCGCGTGTCATGGGTTTCTTGAACGATTCCTGCTATTTGAAGCTTATGAAAGTCCGCGGGCATCGGCTGGCGTCTCCGACTAGAACACGTTTCACTTTAGGACAGGAACCCGATTTGGTCCAGCCGGCAAACTCGGTCTGGCAGTCGCCCGTGAGATCACTTAAGTTGCATGTTTCCACGAGGCCGTCCCCCCATGGACCTCACGCACATCAGACCCCAGATTTCCCGGCCGATGCCCGTCCGTAGGAAACCAACAGTCGGAATCGATCTTGGTACCACCAATACCGTGGTTGCCAGGAACTTCGAGGCTCTCTGCATCGAGGGTAACGGGTGCATCATGCCCTCCGCTGTCGCCTTTGCCCCGAGCGGAGAGGTGCTGATTGGCAATCAGGCGCGGCGCCGGCGTGCGATGGACCCGCGGAACACCATTCTTTCCGCAAAGCGGATAATCGGTGCGCGCTGGCATTCTTCGTACACCAGCCAGTTCCGCGAGCACTACCCCTACGATCTGGTCGAGACGCCGGACGGCGGCGCCGCGTTTCGGACCCGCGCCGGCCTGGTGACCCCGGTCGACATCGGCGGGACGATCGTCAGCGGTCTATGTTCCCTAACCAAGTGTCCGGTTCAGGACGTGCACGCGGTCGTCACCGCGCCCGTGGGGTTTGACCAGCGTCGGCGTGATGCCACTGCGCTGGCCGTCGCCAAGGCCAAGTTCGCATCGGTGCGAGTGGTCGAGGAGCCGATCGCGACCGCGCTCGCGTACCTGAACCGCAGCAGCCTGAAGCACGCGTTCGTCTACGATCTCGGCGGCGGCACCTTCGACGCCGCGGTCGTCGATTGCAGCAGTTATCCGTTTCGCGTCGTCGGTCATGGTGGGGATCCCTACCTCGGTGGCGACGACGTCGATCGGACAATCGCGATTCACGTTGCCGACCGGACCCTTGCCCGCGACGGTTGGGATCTCACCAACGATGCGGTGACTTTCGACCGGCTCGTCCACGCATGCGAGCTCGCGAAGTGCGAGCTGAGCCAATCCGAAGAAGCCGCTATCGCGATACCGAGTGTCGATCCCGCCGCACCCGAAAGCTGCGGGGTCATTCCGATCACACGGGAGGAAGTGCAGCAGCTCACGTTGGACCTCGTGCGGCGCACTTTTGCCATGTGCGACGAAGTCCTGGCTCAGGCGAACCTCAAGGCTCGCGACATGGAGGCGGTCTTCCTGGCGGGTGGAAGCACCCAGCTCCCCGGCCTTCGAGGCTATATCGAGGCGTACTTCGGCAAGCGGCCCCGCTTCGACATGGACCCCATGCAGGTGGTGAGCCTGGGTGCGAGCCTCGCAGCGGCACGGCCGGCCGTCTCGGAGCTTCTCGACCCCTGCGCTTGAGCGCTCCGCCGCGCGCACGAGCTGCACCACAGCCACGGCGTGAGAATCGTCAGCGGAGGAGTTGATCGAGGATGATCAGGTTTTCGGCCTCTTCATCGTTGACCTCGCCGTCGGACACGATCATCGCCTTCGCCGCATCCAAAAACAATTGCCGATGCTCTCTGGGAATGTCGGCGGGATCGAGGTCGTCCGCGCGCGGCGGGACCTCGAGCCATTGCGCCACCTGCTCCTGCTCGTCGCCGTCGAGCCCCAGCCGAATCACCATCCCGAGAATGAACTCTCGTTCCTGTTTTGTGATTTCGAGGTCGGCCCAAGCGAAGGAGCATACGAATCTCATCAGTTGGAGCCTGTCTTCCCTGCTGAGCGCGTCCAGCATATCGAAGACTTTACTCCGACCCGCGAGGCAAGACTAGTCGGAACAGCAGCGGCTACCACAATGCGGTTTTTGGGCTATGGTGCCCCTCCGATGAGCACCAAGGTGACGATGCCACAGCTCGGCGAAAGCATCGTCGAAGGCACGATTGGAAAATGGCTCGTCGTGGTGGGTCAGCGCGTTGCAAAAGACGAACCCATCGTCGAGATACTCACCGACAAGGCGGACAGCGAGCTCCCGGCTCCAGTTGCAGGCGTCGTGACCAAACTGCTCGCCGCCGAGGACGACATCATCGCGGTCGGTGATCCAATCTGCGAGATCGACGAGAACGCTGAGGCCGCAACAGGCGCGGCGAAGCCTGCTGATGATGCACCGGCCCCAGAGGTGGCGGGCTCGACCTCGCCCACCTCTCCGTCGGTTCGAAAGCTCGCGCGCGAAAAGAACGTCGACCTTTCCAGTGTTCGAGGCTCCGGCGAGGGCGGACGGATCGTGCAACAAGACGTGATGGAAGCAATTGGCGGTTCGCCCGCTCCGGAACGGATGGCGACTCCACCGCCTCCTTCACCGGGACCGGTCTCGCAGGCGCCACCGGCCCAGCCCTCGGGTCGACCCGCATCGCCACCCGCGCGCACCACCGGTCCTTCCGGCGCGTTCCGAGTGCCGCCGTACGTGCCCAAGGAAGGCGACGAGCTCGTCCCCTTCACGCGCCGCCGGCGAATCATCGCCGATCACATGGTCTACTCCAAGCAGACCGCGCCCGACGTGGTCACCTTCGCCGAGTGCGACCTTCATCGGACGGCGGTTCTACGCGAGCAGCACAAAGCGCATTTCAAGAAGGATGGCGTCAATCTGACGTATCTAGCATTCGCGATCGCTGCGACGGCCCGAGCTCTTCGCGAATTCCCCGAAATCAACTCCCGAGTCCTCGACGACGCCTTCGTCAAGCTCGCCGAGGTGAACATCGGCATTGCCGTCGACACGGACGAGGGATTGGTCGTGCCCGTGATTCGCAACACGGACGACCTCACGATTCGTGGTGTGGCCCGCGCCGTAGCCGATGTGGCCGAGCGCGCGAGGACGGGCGCACTCACCCCCAACGACCTCTCCGGCAAGACGTTCACGATCTCGAACCCCGGCCGCAGAGGCAATCTGGTCGGCGGCGCGATCATCTCACAGCCGAACGTCGCGATTCTGCGCCTCGGCACGATCAAGAAGCGCGTGGTGGTCATCGAGCATGAGGGCGAGGACTTGATGGCGATCCGCCCCGTGATGCACATGGCGCTCACCTACGACCACCGCGTAGTCGATGGCGTGCACGCCAACGGCTTCCTCTATCGCATCGCCGAGATCCTCGAGTACGGCGACTTCGAGCTGTAGACGCCAGCGTCGGCGCCCCGTGCCATGCCGTTGTCTACTCGGACTTCTTGTTCACCACGAAGCGCAGGTTCTTGAACTCGGTCTGTCCCAGCGTGTAGATCACCTCACTCAGCGTGCGGTACGGCGTTCGTTTGTCGGCGATGATCTGGACATCTCCGACGAATGGCTGGTTGGTGAACCGTTGCGCCGTGCGCTTCTTTCGGTCGCGGATTTCACCGAGAGTCTTGTAGAGCGGCATGATCAAGAAGCCACTGCTGCCACCCTGCTTGAGGCTCGGGTCGACGATGCCGTTGCGAAGCTCGAGGATGGGCTTCCCGTCGACTGCGACGCCGCTGCGCGAAATCTGGACTGAAATCGCCTCGCTGAGCTCGACCTTCGAAGTAGAGTAAGGGATGCGTAGCTCGCTGCTCTCTTGAACCGCCGCTGCGGACGAGGTCGCGAAGATCGCCATCATGTAGACCAGGAGGATCGTCAGCATGTCCATCATCGGGTAGATGTTGAGCCCGAAATGCTCGGGCTCGCCGCGACGGCGCAGCTTTGCGCGCACGACCCGGTTCACGTACGACATCGACACCGGCTTTTCCGAGACGGGAGGCGCCAGAGAATCGCGCGGGGGCCTGCTGCTCTTCTCGTCGGCCACTACCGAATCCCCGCGGAGAGCAGGACATCGGGGAACAGCTCATTGCTGCTGCCCCGGACCGCGTCCATCGCGCCGATCACGTCTTCGTACGGCACCTCCGGGTCGGCGCTGATCGTGACCCGCGTCTCGTCCTCGAACTGTTCTTTGACCCGGCTGACGCAGGTGGTGAGCCCCGGCCAGTCCTGTTCGCCGTTCATCCCGGCGGGCACTGTGATGACTTTGCCGGGCGCTGTCGTCGTGCAGCCGCGTGCCAGCTTCCCGCCTGATCCGGCGACGACCACACCCTCGCGCGTGACGGTCACGTTCAGGTTCAGAGCTTCGTCTTCGGCGCCCCGCTTGCCGATGCCGCCCTGGCGATACTCGGGCAGCGCCGCCTCGACCTGCGAAAAGAACGCCACCGTGGTCAAGGTCATGAGGAGGAACATGATGATGTTGACGACGATGTCCAAGAACGGAACGATGTTCAGCTCTTCACTGAGCTCCGACGGATCGGCGTCGGGCACGTTCGTTCGCTTCCGGACGTAGGCGCGTTGGCGTGGTGTCAGTCGTGCGGGCATGGTTGGGCCCGGTCAACCACCTTGCCGGCGGAGCGTGAGAAGGTTTTCGAGCTGCATCGTGACCTTTTCCATCTCGTGCTTGTGACGCTTGGTCAGGCCGTGGAGCACGAGATGAGCGACCATGAAGATCACGGCGATCAATAGACCGAGGAACGTATTCCACATGGCCTCAGCAATGCCCGCCGACAGCAGAGCCGTCTTCTGAGACGGGTCATCGATGGTGCCCACCGCCTTGAAGGCGCGAATGAGGCCGCTGATGGTTCCGAGCAGGCCGATCAAGGTGGCGATGTTGGCCAATGTCCAGAGCGCACCGGTTCGTTTCTCGAGCGCCGGGATCACCTCGCTCATCTTCTCTTCCATCGAAGCGATCACGGCTTCTTCGCCGCGGTTGATCTGGGTCAGCCCGGACTTCACGACCTCGAGAAGCGGCACGGCTTTAGCCTCGCACTGCCGAATCGCTCGATCGATGTTCCCCGCCTGCACCAGCTTTCGGATTCGGTTCATGAACTCGACGGCATCGACGCTGTAGTTCATCCGGATGTACCAGGCGCGGTCGATGATCACGCCAACGCCAAAAGCCAAGACACCGAGATTGATGAACGAAAAGGGGAACCCCTCGTACATCGCCTCCCAGATTTCATGCATTCTTGCGGCTCCCTCCGGCTCGCCCCTGACTCGGCGAGAAAACCCCTCTTTTTCGCGACCCTCCAGTCCTACTGAAATTCGGACCCAGGCGGCTGGAATCCGTTGAAATCATTACGACTGTCGGGGCGAACCCCGTGACCGAGGGGCAAGCTACTCCACGCCCGGCGAAGTTGTCAACGCGACTACAGCCTTTTTCGCTTTGCACCCAAGCTCAGGCAACCGCCCGGTTTCCAAGGAGCTGAGGCGGGCGCGATATTGACTTGCTGGATCCAACCGTTATCATCCCTATGTAGTAAGCAAACGTTCGAATTGCTTACTGTTCTGGGGGGAACAGCGGATTTTAGCCGGAAGACAGTGGTGGGGATCGCACCGTACTCACTCGGGGTCCGGATAACACTGTCGAAATAAAGTTCGCAGGAGGCAGGAAGAAATGGCCAAGTTGGCATACCACTTTGAAGCGGGCGGATGGGCGATGTGGCTCATCCTCGTGTGTTTGGTGTTCGCAATCGGGTTCACGATCGAACGCGCGATGTATCTCTACAAAGCGTCGATCGACAAGGACGAGTTCATCTCGAAGATGCAGAAGTGCATCACCTCGGGGGATGTCGCGGGCGCCATCAAGGTTTGCTCCGCAGAGCACAACCCGCTCGCTCGGATCGTCAAGCAGGGTTTGCTCAAGGTGAACCGGCCTGACGCCGAGGTCCAAGCGGCAATGGATGAGGCCGCCCTGAAGGAGCTGCCCCTGATCGAGCGGCGCACGCCGTACCTCGGCTTGCTTGCCAACGTCGGCATGCTCTGTGGTCTCTTCGGCACCGTCGTCGGTCTCATCACCGCGTTCGGTGAGGTGGCCAAGGCCGATGCGGCCAGCAAAGCGACCGGTCTTGCAAAGGGCATCGAGGAGGCCATGAACTGCACGGCCTTCGGTCTCATCACCGCGGTCTTCGCTCTGCTCATGATGGGCCTGCTCAACGGCAAGACCCAGAAGATCATCGACGACATCAACGCGGCTACCGTCCAGGTTCTGAACCTCGTCGTGGGCAACCGTTCGAAGGTCGACCTTCAGAACATTCCCGCGGAGTAAGGGCGGGAGGGCATCTAGATGGCTGCAATTGAAACAGGCGGAGGCGGCTCCGGAAAGAAGGCGGTCAATCAGGAAATCCCCCTGATTCCGTTCATCGACCTCCTGCTTTGCTGCGTCATGTTCTTGTTGGCCACGGCGGTTTGGAATCAGCTCGCCGCGATGAATGCCAATCAGCAAGTCCCGGGGCAGGCCTCGACGGAAGATGCGCCGCCGGAGGACGAAAAAGTAAAGCTCATCCTGCAGGTTCGGAACTCCGGGTACGTGCTGGGGTCCTCGGCCGGAGAGAGCATCGACATCAGCAAGCGCGTCGTAGCCGACCAGAAGGAATTCGACATCGACGAGCTACAGACCAAGCTCACTCAGTGGAAGCAAGCTTGGGACAACCGGGATGACTTGATCGTCGCGCCTGAAGACGGCGTTCGTTACGAGGACGTCATCATCGCGATGGACATCGCCGCGGCGGCGGGGTTCGCGAATCTCTCGATGGCCGATGGAGCCGCGTTCCTGTAGGGGAGAATCATGGCGATCAAACGTCCAGAGCCAGAGCTGCTCCGTCACATTCCGCTGAAGTTCGTTCGCGAGCGCGTTTCCGGTCACGGACGCAAGTCGGTCGACCATCAGATTCCGCTGATTCCGTTCATCGACTTCTTGATCGTGCTCGTGATCTTCCTGCTCATGTCGTTCTCTGCTTCGGGCGAGCTCATTGCGCAGCAACCGACCATCACGATGCCCGATGCGAAGAACACCGCGCAAATCGAGATCTCGCCGATCATCGCTGTCGATGAGCGCGTCATCACGCTCGATGGCACGCGAGTTGCCGACACGCAGACCCAGGGGCAATCGGCCCAGGTCGACCGGATCGAGCCTCTCATCCAGGGCCTCGAGGCGGAGAAGCGCAAGTGGGAGACGATCCATCCTTCGGAGCCGTTCGCAGGCCAAGTCATCGTGCAGGCGGACCGGAACATCGATTTCCGAGTCGTGAAAAAGGTGATGTTTTCGGCTGCGGCAGCTGGCTACGGCAACGTCAGCTTTGCCGTGAACCAGCGCGAGCGCTGAGCTTCCACTAAGCTGCAGCTCATGGAGCCACCCGAGCTCACGCCTGCCGAGTTCGAGGGTGTTCGTAGGAACCGATATCGTCCACGACTTCCGTGGACGCGTATCGGTTTCGTCGTTCTTGCGACCGCCCTGATCGCCGCCACGTACTTCTGGCGGCAGAAGGTTCGAGCGGACGAGCTCAGGGAACGAATGCGGGCCCAGCACGCCGAGCTGGTGGCACCCGTTCTGGAGGCACTGGAGTCGACTCGGGCCGACCTCGTGGCCAAGGCGCTCTTGGCGAAGTCAGGAGCAGCCACGCGCCTCGTGCAAGCCGAGGTGCCACTGTCCACGCTCCACGACAAGGAGCTGGTATACCTGCAGGTCCGCGCGCCCGAGTTGAGCTCCGAGGCCTCGCTCCGCACTGCGATCGAATCGGGGGGACAAGATGCCATCGGCGCCTGTCTCGGGCTCGAGTTGACCCCCTTGTCGGCTCTATCCGAGGT
>JBAVOF010000116.1:0-4861 GCA_049691835.1 Polyangiales bacterium | reverse complement strand
ATCGGCTTCAGTCAGCTCGAGGTGGATCTCCCCCGCGCCGCTCAGCCAGGAGCCCAGGACCGCACGCACGTCGTCCCAGGCCGTCCGCAGGGGCTCCATCAACACGATGCAGCGCTCGATGTTGGTGACGCGCTTCGAATGGAGTTTGCGGTAGCCGATCGTGTCCTGATGCCAGGCGAGCCGCGCGCGCCGACGATAGCCGAGCTCGGCAGGAGACGCGACCCATTCGATCTCGGTCTCATCGGCTCCCGGCAATGCACGACAAGCGTCCCGGAGAAACCCCTGCTTGATTTCGCGTTGAAGATCGGGGCCTGCGATCATCAAGGGGCAACCACCGCAGCGAGCTGCGTCGAGGCAAGCAGGCTCGCGGCGCTCCCCCGAGGCGCGCAGCACCCGCGTCAGATGACCACGTGCCGCGCCTCTGCTGGATTCGCTGAGCCGGATTTCGACCTCCTCGCCCGGAAGCGCCCCGGGTACGAGGACCACGCCATCCTTCGTTTCCACGACGGCATCACCCCCGCGGCCAACGGCCCGAACCTGACCTCGTACTGCGGGTTTGTCCGGCATCACGGCTAGACCGTCGCTTCATCGAAGTCGCGCTTAGTGACCCAGCTCATTCGATGAAACCGCCGCCGATCACCTCGTCGCCACGGTAGACCACCGCCGCTTGGCCGGGGGTGATCGCCCGCTGCGGTTCATCGAAGCGCACTTGGAATCCGGCACCCGTGGGCGTGATCCGGCCATGCGCGCCCCGGTGTCGATATCGAATGCGAACCTCGCCCTGAAACGCATGCGTCGGAGGGCCGGCAAGCCAGTGTGCATCGCTTGCGGTGAGGTGCTGGTCGTAGAGCGCCGCCTCCGCGCCCACGACGACTTCGGCGGTCTCGGGCACGATCCGGAGGACATACCGTGTGCCACCTCCTCCTAGACCCAGGCCGCGCCGCTGCCCTCGCGTGAAGTTGGCCACGCCCTGATGACGGCCGACGACCGTGCCATCCACCTCGACAAGGTTGCCGGCCCTGGTCTGGCTTCCTAGGTCGCTGATGAACTTGCCGACCTTGCCGTCGGGTACGAAACAAAGCTCCTGTGACTCGGGCTTGTCCGCGTTGGGGACTCCAAGGCGCCTGCCCGCTTCGCGGACCTCGGGCTTCGTGAGATCACCGAGGGGGAAGACCAGGCGATCGAGGGTCGACTGCGACAAGCCGAAGAGGAAGTAGCTTTGATCCTTTTCGGCGTCACGGCCGCGGAGAAGACGAAGCGTTCCATCTGGTGTTCGTGTCAAGCGTGCGTAGTGCCCCGTCGCGATATGCGTCGCGTCGAAGCGTCGGGCGATCTCTGCCAGGTAGGTGAGCTTCACCGTGCGGTTGCAGGTCACGCATGGGATCGGGGTGCGCCCGGCCTGGTAGTCGGCCACGAACGGATCGACGACGTTTCTGCGAAACGCGTCTCGTTCGTCGAGAACGTAGTGCGGGATGCCGAGGTGCTCGCAAGTGCGTCTGGCGTCGTCGCGGTCTTCGGGGGCACAACAGCGGCCCACCTGCCGGTCTCCGTGGGCGTCCCAAAGATGGAGGGTCACTCCGACCAGCTCGTGTCCGGCCTCTCGCAGCAGCGCCGCTGCGACCGAGGAGTCCACCCCACCGCTCATCGCTACCAGCACCCGCTTCATCTCACGCCTCGTTCCCATGTACTGAACAAACGAGCCGTTGGTTGTTATACTTAATGGAAACTGGGAATTGCGAACTTATGCATCCATTTAGCTTCATTATATCAATAGCTTATCTGATAAAATACAAATTTAGTTTAAGATTTCTTCCCGGGACTTAAAATTCGCTTGAGGTTCTAGACCCCAGCGCGGGCCAATACGCGCTGAAAGGCGTGTGAAGTCGTTTCGATATCCTGCTCTGTGTTCTCGATACCTAGACTGATTCGGACCGCGGAGCCAGCGCGCCACTGCGCATCCGGATACATCGCCCGAATCACGGCAGAGGGCTCCTGGAGTCCGGACGAGCAGGCGGCTCCCGTCGAAATGCAGATCCCTTCCACATCCAGTGCGGCCGCCAGCACCGGGCCCTGCCAGCCTCGGAAGCTGAGGTTCGCCACCGTACCGGTCCGCGGCGTGCCGGCGTTGGCGAGCCCCCCAAGCGCGATGAGCGTTGATTCGAGACGGTCTCGGAGCGCGGCGAGTCGAGCTTGCTGGGCCAGACGATCGGGAACCAGGCGGCAGCTTGCCCCGAAGCCGACCATGCTCAGCGTGTCGGGCGTTCCGGGGCGCCGTCCCCGCTCCTGGGATCCTCCATCGAGCACGGGCTCGAGGGCGTTGCCCCTGCGCACCCAGCAAGCTCCTGCCCCTGCGGGCCCACCGATTTTCTGCGCCGCGATCGCCATGGCGTCAGCTTGGAGCGTCGACACGTCGACCGGTAGTTTGCCCAACGCTTGGGTAGCGTCGATGAACAGTCGTGCCTGGCTCTGGCGGCACGCCTGAGCGTACCCGGCGACGGGAAACACCGTTCCCGTTTCGTGGTTCACCCATTGGATAGCGACCAGCGTATCCGGGCCGAGGTGTGAGGCCAACTCCTCGGGACTGGGCGGCCGGCCTTCGACCACGCCAAGAGAGATGACCTGTCGCCCTTCTCGCTCCAACCGCCGGACGGACTCGGCCACCGCCGGGTGCTCGACCTGGCTCGTGACGATCCGACGACGACCCGCGGCCAATCCGCGGATGCCGAGGTTGCACGCCTCGGTGCCTCCACCGGTCAGGACCAAATCAGCGGGATTGGCACCGATCGACCCCGCGATGTCTTGACGGGACGCCTCGAGGAGCCGCCGCGACGCCCGGCCTGCCGCGTGTGTGCTGGAAGGATTCGCCCAGGCCGAGTCCGCAGCTTCTTGCATCGCGCGTCGAACAGCATCGGGAAGCGGCGCCGCGGCATGGTGGTCTAGATAGATCACGGGCTTGGCACTTCGGGGCGTTCGGGCATGCGGCCGAGGCGCAGCTCGACGAGTGTGCCCGACAGCTGCCGTGCGGCGACCTCGCCGGCAGGCGGGCTCGAAATCTCGATGCCTCCGCCTAGGGCCTCGGTGACCCGCCTTGCAAACGCGAGACCCAAGCCCACGCCCCCATGATCGCGCGTCACCGAGCCGTCGACTTGGTAGAACGGCTCCATGATGCGGGCGATGTGCTCGGGACGCACCCCGGGCCCGCTGTCCGCCACCGCGAAGAGCAAGTGGTCTTCGCCGTCGGGACGAACTTCTACCGCGACCTCGCCCCCGGTTGGGGTGAACTTCGACGCGTTGTCGAGCACGTGAACCATGGCCCGCAGAAGCTTGTCCGGATCGCCCTGCGCAGGCATCGGCTCGTCGGGGACGCGTTCGATCAGCGTAACGTCGCGCTCAGCCAGCTTGGGTCGAATTTGATCGAGCGCCTTCGTCGCAACTTCTCGGAAGTCGTACGGGCGCGTGTAGTAGTGCATCCGTCCGGTTTCGAGCGAGCTCACATCGAGCAGGGTGTCGACGACCGAACGAAGCCGCTGCGTGGAGCTCTCGATCGCGCCCAGGCACTTGCGCTGCAAATCACTGAGCGGTCCGAGCTCTTCGTTGAGCAAGAGACGCAGATAGCCGACGACCGGCGTCATCGGTGTCGCGAGCTCATGACTCACGTTCTGAAGGAACTCTCGGCGAAGCCGTGCGATGTCTTCGAGCCGGCGGTTGGTTTCGGACAGCTCCAGGATCTTTTTCTCCAGTCGCTCGACGATCTTCTGGGTGCGCTCACGGAGCAAGCGGTCGCTTCCGTCGTCGGCCCACTCTCGATGCCCTCCGAGAAACTGTCCGATGGTCTCAGCAAAATGTGCCGCGTCGATCGGTTTGGCGATGAAGCCATCGCAGCCCACCGCGAGGGTGGACTCCCGGTCCCCTTCCGCGGTGATCGCGACGATAGGCACGTCCTGTAGCGCCGGCATGCCACGCAGCCGCAAAGTGACCTCGTAGCCGTCGAGGTCCGGAATGTTGATGTCCACCAGGACGAGATCGGGCAGCGTTTCCCGAGCGAGCCGGATGCCCTCCACGCCTCCATGGGCCTCGATCACCTCGTGTCCGGCCGCTCCGAGCAGCTTCTGCACGAGGCGGCGATTGTTCGGATCGTCCTCGATGTGCAGAACTCGGGCCATCGAGGCGCGATGTTATCAGGGTCCCGGGCTTGCCGCACGCACGCACCCTGGCTAGGGATTGGGCATGGCACCGCGATTGGTCGAGCAGCTCGTCGACGCCGGACTCATCACGGAGGCCCAGGCGCGCGCCAGCGACAGCGGTGATTCATCGGTCTCTTCGGCACGAATCGTTCAGAACCTGGTCGCAACAGGACTCGGCGAGCGGGTGTTGGCGGGCTTCTTCGTTTCGCTTGGCTTTGGTCCCATGCTCCAAGCTCAAGAGCTGGCCCGAGCCGACCAGATGCTCGTTCGTCGGTTACCAGGAACCGTTGCACACGACCTCGTGGCCATGCCACTTCGGTCGAGCCACGCGGGCGCCATCGTTGCGATGGCTGACCCTACCGACGAATGGGCAGTGGCCAGGCTGAGCGAAGCGCTTGGCGGACCCATTCTGCCGACCGCGGCCAAGCTCTCCGATCTACTCGCTGCGATCCAACGCTCCTACCCACCGGATCGACCAACCCTCGTCACGGACTCTTTGGCGCTGGCTCGAGGACGGTCGCAGACTGGTGCGCTATCGCCCGCCCCGCACGAGGCGGAAACCGACCAGGGTCCGGCGCCGGCTGCCTTCGATCCTTCGTTTGCAGAGTTGGCATCCACAGCGAGCCCGGTTTGGGATCGGGCTTGGAGCCGTTCAGTTACGGAGCGCGAGGTTTCAT
>JBAVOF010000115.1:0-6321 GCA_049691835.1 Polyangiales bacterium | reverse complement strand
ATCTTGGCTAGGGTCTCGCCGGGACCCACGACGTGCCGCAGCGGGTAGGGTACTAGCAACTCCGCACCCTCGTCCGGTTCGACGTTTCGGCTCCCGTTGTTCGCCTCGATGAGCGTCGTTGCGCGTGCTTCCTGCCCGTAGAGCCGTGTCGAGATCGACTTCCAGGTTTCATCCTTACTCACCCGATAGAAGGTGACCATCGGAACGAAGATCCAACTTCCGGAGACGAGCTCGTTGCCGCCGGTCCCCTTCAGGCGATTCGCTTCACGCAAAACAGCCTCGCGTGTCGGGTCTCCGTAGTAGCGCTGCGCGATCGACGCCAGAGTGTCGCCGGACTGCACCGCGTGCGTGTATACCGCCTGTGCCGCGGCGCTCGACGCAAACAGGGCGAAAGTGACCGCAAGTGTCGTACCGATGAACCGTGGACTCACGGGGCCGCCTCTGGGGTCTTCACGGCGGCAATCGGCTCGGAAAGCGTCGCGCGGTCGCGCACCGTGCTGCCCGTTTCGACGACTACCTCATGCTCAACAGGTGCGAAGTACGGGTTGGCATACTTCACGTAATGCCGTCCTGGCTTGAGTGGAATCGCGCGAGCTGCAGGCGTCGTCAGAACGTGCTGCCCGTCGATGTAAACGTGCGCCCAGGGGTCGGCGCTGACGGTCAGGTAACCCGCCTCGGCAGAATTGAGCAGCGTCGGAGCCTCACCAAGCGGCGGCTCGGACCAGCGCCCGCTTGCAGCTTGGACGGTCAGCCCCGAAACGAGCAGCACCCCGAACGCGGCCGCCTGCCACTTGACGATGCTTTTGAGAAAACCAGGGTCACGCCGACCGCTGCGAAGCACCCGCGGAGCAACGGCGGACAGCACCTCATCGGTCTGCTCGCTGGTCATCACCCCAATTTCGTTCAGAAACATGACCAGGCGCGCGTTGTGGCTCATCGGCACTCGCGGCGCGAGAAACTCGGTGAGATCGTCGATGAGCGCCTGGGTAGTCGGGTAGCGATTGGCAGGCATTTTCTGAAGGCAGCGCCCCATGATCCGCTCGAGCTTGCGGGGCACCTCGACGCTGAGCTTCTTCGGCGACTCGTAGCGGTCGAGGCGGATCTTCTGCATGACCGTCCGCGCTTCGTCCTCGACGAACGGCTTCCGGCCCGTGAGCATCTGGTAGAGCACGATGCCAACCGAAAAAATATCGCTTCGGAAATCCAGCTTGTCGCCGAGGATCTGCTCGGGGCTCATGTAACTCGGTGTTCCGAGTCCGGTTCCCGTTTCGGTCAGATCGCCGAAGCGTTCGTGCCGCGCGATGCCGAAGTCCATGAGCTTCACGTCGCCTTGCACCGAGACCATGATGTTTGCTGGCTTGATGTCACGATGAATGATCCCGCGAAAGTGTGCGTAGTCGAGCCCGCGCACGAGCTGCAGTGTGATGATCGCGGCGATGTCGGGCGGCAAGCGCGGCGAACGCTCGAGGAGATCGTAGAGGTCGATCCCGTCGACGTACTCCATGATGATGAACATCGACCGGCCATCCTTCACGAAATCAATCACGTGCAGAATGTTCTCGTGTTGGAGCGAAGCCATGAAATGCGCCTCGCGTTCGAATCGCTCGGCAAACTGGCTATCGATCGCGATGGACGGTTTGAGCGCCTTGATGGCGACGCGCCGATTGAGCGGCTCCTGGATCGCTTCGTAGACGACAGCCATCCCCCCGCTGCCGATTTCACCGAGAATGCGGCACGTTCCGATTCGCTCAACCATCGCGATCCATCACACTAGGGGGGGGGTCGTGGAGTGTCAACGAGGGCCAAAAGTTTGGACAAAACCGACACTTAGGGCGGAGATTGTGCAGGGGACGGAGGGAGGATGCAAAGGCCGCGCTCGACCCAGTCGGTGCCGCCACGGCCGTCGCGGATCACGAAGTTGAAGCGCACCAGGAGGCCTTCTTCGGGCACGCTGGTGAACGGTTGCCACTGGGTCAGAACCGATTTCTCCTCTTTGGTGATGAACGAAAACGTGGTTTCGAAATCGCCACCGTCTGTGAGCCAACTGACCTGCATCTCCTCGGTGAGAGTCACGTCGTCGATGGTGTACGACTGAAAGCTCTCCTCGGTCACCGCCAACGTGATGCTCGATGCCGGGCTGCCGGCAACCGGGATGGCGGCGCGATCCGCCTCGCTGAGCCCTTCGAGGTCGGCTCTGCAACCGTCTCGCGGCGCTGTCCTCGGCACTCCCTGCTCATAGGGTGGGGGCCAGGGGCCGCCATTGAGCCTGACGTCCATGATCTCGGGATTGAGCTCAGGGTCTTGCGGATCGATCTCGATCGGGATGGAAATCGAGACGAAGCGGCCTTCGTGGTTGGGATCTTCACAAGGGTTCAAGTCGTTGGTTTCGCCCAAGATGAAGCGGACAATCGCGTCTTCCGCGGGCGGTCCATCCGCGCAAATCGCTCCCTGCAGGAGCACCCGATTGGCCTGCGCCGCGTCGAGCTCCGATTGCGAAGGCACCTGGAAGCGCATGACGGGGACCGCCAAGGGGTCGGTGGGCGGAGTTTCCACGCAACCATCGCAGGGTTCAATTGGGGTTCCGCAAATCGGTGGTCCAAGCGTGGTGGGCAGCGGAATGCAGGCAATGAACGACCATTGCAGAAGCGGCGGTGTCAGGGCGGGCAGCTCGGGCACTTCCGGGGCGGGCGCGCCCTTGTCGATCACTCGAATGGACACCTGGACGCCGTCTCCCGGATCGGGATTCGCTCGGCCGGGCTGACCGTCGACCTCGATCAGAGCGGCCACGGCGCGGAGGTTGGTCACCGCCCATGCAGGCAGGAAGCTTTCGCTACACGCGAGCAGGAAGCACAAGAGCAGCGGAACCAGATTCCGCTTCACAGCTCCCCCCGGATTCCGAGCGCAGGAATGATCGGAAGGCCAAGCAGTGGGGTCTGCTGGCTGTAGTCGTAGTTGTAGATGATGCCCTCTTGGTTCTGACGATTGTAGACGTTGCGAATATCGAGAAATACCGCGAGCCTCCAACCGGCAAAGATCCACTTCTTTTGGACCCGGAGGTTGAGCTCGTTGAACAGCGGATTTCGCAGGGTGTTCACACGCCCGTCGATCGGAATGTAGACGTCGTTGAGCGCATCGTAGATCGAACCGATGACGGGTGTGTACGGGTTGCCGCTGACGAGGCGAAAGGTTCCACCGATCTCCCAGTTGCGGCGGAAGTTGTAGACGAATGCGACGGTGAGGATGTGCGTCTGGTCGAAATCGAAGAGTCGCCACGGCTCGTTCGGGCCGTCCTTGCGTTCGCTTCGAGACAAGGTGTAGGACAGATAGCCGAAATACTGACGCCCTGTAGCAGGCCGAAGGTGCATGCTGAACTCCGCGCCGTAGATTCGCCCGATTCCTCCCGTGACGTAGTATGGCGCCTCGCCGTTGGGGGTCGGAATCGCGCGGTCCCACAGGTACTTGTAGAAGCCCTCGACCCCAAAGCGAACGCCGGGGAAAGCGTCGTATTCCCAGCCTGCCCCGACGTGAACCGCTTGGATCGGGTCGAGGTTGGGGTTGCCGATGGTTGTGTCGGATTCTTGGAATTCCGGGGGCTGACTGAAGATGCCAACACCGAGCTTGACCCGCATCTGGGTGGCCACGGTGAAGATCGTGGTCAGTCGGGGGTCGACGGCAAACGCGTTGATATCCTTGAAGTAGTCCAAGCGAAGGCCGAGGTTGAGCAGCGTGAACTTCCCCAGCTGCATGCCCGACTCCAGGTAGATCCCAGGACGGAACACGACGCTGGTCACGTCAGCGAAGACCTTCTCCTGCCCGGCTAACGACCCCTGCCCACTACCGCCACCCTCGGTGGCTCCCGGCTGCGCTCCGTAGTAGACGAGGTGGACGGGGGCTGTATAGATATCGAGGCCGGTTGTCAGCTGAACTTTGTCGGTGATCTGATACTGCCACTCTCCTCGCCCGTAGGTTTGTGTGAACGAGCCTTCGAGCAGGAACTCTTCGCCGAGCTGAAAGCCGATCTTGCTGGGCCCCACGTTGAACTGCAGCTGTTGCCGGACCTTGTCTCCGATGTTGCGGGTCCAGTCGACTTGATTGTTGTAGAACGACGTGGCGAACTGCGTAGTGCCGCGAATCGACGGGTCGTCGCCCGATGCCTGATTCAGGATCAACTCGAGACGGTCACTCGAGCCATACGCCGATATGCGAACCCGATCTCGCTTGGAGGGATAAAAATTGAGCTTGAACTGGTAGTCGATGTAGACAGGCGCTTGCCGCACACCGACGTCGCTCGGGAGCAGGGCTGGGAGGACTAGATCGATGAAGCTTCGTCGGAGCCCACCTGCGATGCTGACCTTGTCTCCGAGTGGAGCTTCCACGGTGACGAAGGTGTCGATGATCGAAAGCTCGGCGACGCCGTGGACGCGATCGCGAGCGGGATCTTTCGTCGTGACCTCGACGATGCCACCAATGCGCCGGCCGTATCGAACCGAGAAGTTGCCCGGAAAGAAGTCGATCTTCTCGAGCATGTACGAGTTGTAGACGCTGGTGAGACCGCCAAAGTGGTAGATCAGCGGCACGGGAGTGCCGTCGATGAATGCCTCGCTATCGCCTGGCGCTGAGCCGCGGACGATCAGCAAACCGATGCCAAAGGGCGGACGAGCCACACCAGGCAAAAGCTCGACGGCGCGAAGCGCGTCGCCGCGCGTGCCGGGGATGCGGGTAAGCTCTTCTCTGTCGATCGTGCGCTTCACCACTTCGCGCGGCTGCGCCTCGATGACCGCAGTCGCACCAAAGCCTTGGTAGGCCTTCTTCTTCTCGGCGCCCAGACGGTAGATCACCTGCGTGACCTGACCTGCGGCGAGGTCTTCCGTCACCTTCAGATCGCCGTACTCGCCACCGATGATGCTCACCTGGTACTTGCCCGGCTGCAGATCCGTCGCCACGAAGGTCCCGTCCGGACCAGCGACCAGATCTCGAACCAGCTCGTTGCGTTCGTTGAGGAGCTCGATTCCCACCGCGCCGGCCGGGCTATCGTCCTCGGCCAAAAGCACCGTTCCAGAAAGCCAGCCGGTCGTGATCTCCTCCGGGGGCGTCTTGAGCTCGAACACGTACCGGTATCGAACCCGCGCCGCAATCGGCTCCCAATCCTTGCGCGCAGGCTCGAACACGAATTGACGCACAGCCGACAGAGCCGCTTCATCGAACGCCTCCCCAGCGGACTTTGCAACGCTTGCTTCGGTGACCAGCCCATCCTTGCCGACCACCAGGTCGAGCTCGACGGCGGCCTCCACCGGCTCTTCGCCCTCGCTCGTCGGATAGTCAGCTTCGACGAATCGCAGAAGCGTCGGGGGCGTGATCAGTGGTGTCTTAGCGGGTTCCGTACTGGGCGCAGACTGCGCGTCCGCCTCGCTCGAGACGATGCATACGAGCACCAACGCACCGGCCAAGCGAAGCACGGCCTCAGCATAGGGAGACCGCCCCGCTCTTACAAACCGACCCCCCGGGCCCTGTCCTGTACGAACCCCGGCTCAACGCGACGCGGTGCCTCGCACGGCGCGCTGATCACAGTGCGCCAAGCACTCGAAATTAAGTTGCCCCGGTTGCCTGTGGCAACAACCGGGGCGGGATGGTGGCTATGCGTTTATCGATAGACTCTGGGGGGGAGGTTCGAACTGGGAGAACCATACGCGATCCAAAGACGGTAGGGGGTGCCGGAATCGTGAACAGATGGTGACGGAGGTTCTGGGGTGTGGCGTAGTTGGGTCGGGGTCCGGGCATGAAGAAGCCCCGGTTGCGTGCTCGCTCAACCGGGGCTCCCTGTCTGTTGTGCACCGGTCTATCGGTGCGTCATGCGGTCTAGTTGGCCGAGTAGTCCGTCCACCCGGTTGTCCAGTCGGTGCCGCTCGGAGCGAAGGCTCCAGCACAGTTGCTATTGCCCACCGAGTAGTCATGAGCGGCGCGGTCGGCGATCATGGGGTCCTCGTCGTCGGTGTTGCCAAGGCCATCCGGCAGCTCGGTGTTCTCCGGAAAATAGACCGCCGGAGTGTCGCCGTTGGAATCGTTGCAGTCCTCGCGGAGCGGGTCGTTATCAGGAAGCTCACAGTTCTCGTCCGTTGGATAGTCCGGGTCGTTGCTCCAGAAGCAGGTATCCGACACCGAGAGCTCGGTTGGCCAAGCCGGATCCCAGCTGCCGTCTCGAATGTCGACGCCCGGGCCGTCCCAATCCGCGACCACCAGGCCGGAAAGACTGCCGAGCGTTCCACGCCGTAGAACGATGCCCGCATCGGTTCCCGTCGAACCAAGAATAGTACCGTAGGTAAC
>JBAVOF010000114.1:0-17030 GCA_049691835.1 Polyangiales bacterium | reverse complement strand
TCCCTGAGTCGTCCGAGGGTGGCCCTGCGACGTTTCCACTGGTGTTTTCGGCGAACTGAGCGGCATACCATGGCGATGAAGCTCCTTTTCGACGCGGCGACGATCGCGGAGCGCGTGGCCGATCTGGGCCGTGAGATCACGAGCGACTACCTAGGCAAGGACTTGGTCCTCGTCCCGGTCCTGAAGGGGAGCTACGTGTTTGCTGCAGACCTCGCGCGCAACATCGAGCTCGACGTCGCGGTCGATTTTCTTGGGGTTCGGAGCTATGGCAACCATCAGCAAAGCAGTGGCGTGGTGCAGATCACTACGGACCTGAGTTACTCGATCGAGGGCAAGCACGTGATCCTGGTCGAGGACATCGTCGATACGGGCCTCACGATTTCCTATCTCTACGACAACCTGGCGACGCGTCGGCCGGCTTCACTCAGGATTGCAGCGCTGCTCCACAAGCCCGCGCGGACCCGAGTGCCGGTGGCGATCGATTACCTGGGTTTCACGGTCGATGACGTTTTCATCGTCGGATACGGGCTCGATTACGCACAGAAATTCCGGAATCTGCCCTACCTGGCCCTGGTTGCCGACGAGGACCGGTAACCGTCCTATACTGCGCCGGGTGGCGGACGACGAAGCACCCCAGGACCTCGGCGAACGAATTCGACGAATCGCGACCACGATCGTCGGCGAGGTCGACAAGCGCTTCCCCACGGGTGAGGAGTCGCCTTCACTGTTCGATGCGGCTGCGCGCTCGCTCGGCGCCACGATGGAGCGGTGGGGTCGCAACCCGAGCCTCCGCCGTTTGGTTGGCGGTGTCCAGCGCGACGTCTTGACGAGCCCAGGAGAACGCGTGGAGTTGAGCGCGAGCCTCGGGGTCTCGGCAAAGCTCGGCACGACGGCGCGGTTTTATGTCGACGACGCGGTGGTTGGCGAGGTGCTGCTGGGCAACGGTCCCGAGGTGCGGACGGTGATCGAGGCACCGGCGCCAGGGATTCACCGAGTTGGGGTGAAGGTGTGCAACGACAAGGGCGAAGTCGTTTCGGATCTGATCGGGCACCGGATTTTGCAAGTAGCCAGTGGTCGGCCCGTCGTACTGGTGCACGCTGCGCTCTTTCTTCCCGGACCTCCCCATGAGGCGTCACCGAGGCCGTCTCCAATGGAGGCGCTACGAGTGCTGATCGACGAGGGTTTCGAGCTCGTGTACTTCGACGTCCACGAGAAGAACCGCGACTCGTTGATTCACGAGGAGGTTCTCAAGCAGCGCTTGCCGCCCGCGGCGATCTTGGTCTATTCGGCGGAAGAAGAGGAGTTGAGAAGCCTCGGGGTCGACTTCGTTCGCATGTTCGCGAGGACCGCGATACGTCGGCTGCGCGCAAAGGGCGTGCCGGTGACGACAGTCCTCACCTCAGGGGAGCAAGACCCAAAGTCGCATCAAACCGAGAACGTGTGCGTGATGACGCCGGCTGCAGTACTGCGTCGGGCAGTTGCCGGCGGATTCGATGCCGAGGTGAAGCAGGCAACGCAGCTCCTTCGAGACCGAGCGCGCGCCAACCCGCTCGACTGGCGCCTCGATCAAACCACGGGGTCTCGGCTGGTCGAAGGGAACTCGTTTTTCGCCGAGCTGGACAACGCGAAGGCGCGGCAGCGACTTTTCGACGCATTCGAAGAGGCCGTCGCCACGATTCACATCCAGTTTTACATCGTGAGGCCCAGCAGTTTCGCAGAGCTCCTGATCGTCAAGCTCATCCAACGCGCGCGTGCGGGCGTGCAGGTCCGCTTCATGGTCGACGCGCTCTACTCGGACGAGGAAATCCTAGGGCGCGTCAACCCACTGATCACATCCTTGAAGGAAGAGGACAACATCGAGGTTCTTGCGGTCGGTCCGATCGAAACGCGGAAGCAGGTCGACGTTTCCAGCCTGAAGCAACGCGACCATCGCAAGCTCATCATCATCGACGGGCGCCGGGCATTCGTGTCGGGGCGCAACGTCGGCGACGAGTATTTCATGGGCTTCGACGAGGTGCCCGTCCACGACAACACGCGTCACGAGCGCATCCCTTGGCTCGACGCGCACGTCGAGGTGTCCGGGCCGCTGGTGCGCGAAGTTCAACGAACCTTCATGCACACCTGGCATCGACAGGGGGGTGCTCAGATCACCGAGACGCAGGACGTGCTCCCGAAGCTCCGACGGTCCGGGACCGCGGCGGGTCGCCTGGTAGTGCATCGAGGTCTCGCAGATACGAATGGTCTCGCCATGTACGAAGCGATGTTCGACCTGGCCGAGGACCACGTGTACATCGTGAACGATTACCCGATCGTACCGGCACTCGAGCGCGCGATCTATCGCCTCTTGGCCAGAGACGTGAGCGTGAAGTTATTGACCGGAAGTGCGACTGCTCGCCGGGACGATGGCACGTTCTTTCCCGCGCCGCTGCATCGCACGCTGTTCGAGTACATGGTGAAAGCGAAACTGGAGCCTCTCCTGCAGGCGGGCGTTCGGGTATACGAGTTCGTTCCGCCGCCCTCACCGATGACCGTTGCACGGGGTGGCCGCATTCGCCCGTACGTCCATGCGAAGATGGTGTCGGTCGACGGCCGGGTGACCAGCATCGGGTCGGCAAACCTCGATGCGACGGCGAGCTTCTGGGAGAGCGAGGCGAACATCGTGGTGCAGGATGCCGAGTTCGCCGCTGGTGTCGAATCAACGCTCCAGAAGCTCATCGACGGCAGCGTCGAGCTCGACCCCGAGTCCGAATATTGGAAACGGGAACGAGCCCAACGTGCGGTCGTGGCGACACTCTGGCCGGGAAGCTTTTACTCCTGAGCCTCGCCTGCTTGCTGAGCGGCTTCTTCGCTGAGCTCGGCCGCTGCGGACTTCGGCAAGTCGTACGTCACGGTCATCCGGACCTGGAACGCGCGATCGATCTCGATCACCTCCGAGCCGTCCACAGTCTTGACGTTCAAGACGCCCGACGAGTCGCCGCTCGCCGAGGCATTGGCCTCGAGGGCATTGAGATTGGCGATCACCTCGCCAGAGGCGTTCATGCTGAAGGACTCGATGGTCAACTCGATGCCTTCCTCGGCGAACGTCACGGTCTGCGGAGCGGCGGTCTGCTGAATCTGCACGTTGAGCTTCAGCGCGTCGCCGGCCTTTTCCTTCAGCGTGTAGGTGTCGACCTGACTGACCTTGAAGCCGTACAGGACGAGCTCCTTTCTCGCTTCCCAGCGGGCACCGACCCCGACGGGCTCGGCCGGAAGAATCACGCGCGCGAGCGAGGTCCGTGCGTTGATGATCATCACGAGCAACCGCATCGGTACGTCCGACCTTTGGGCGGCGTCGTTGAGCTCGGTCCTCTGAATGATTCCACGGTCGTCGACCTCGACCCAACCCCCTACGTTGTTGAGCACCGCGGCGCTCTTGTTGAGGTCCTGGACCACCTGCGGGTCGAGCCCCTCGGGCACGATCGCCTCGGCCTTCACGATGCGGACGTCGAAGCGGGTCCCGTGCCGCGACGAGAGCGAGGGCCCCGAAACGATGTGCAGCCGCACGCCGGGAGTCACCGACAGCTGAGAGCCGGTGCGCGACATGGCGAGAGATGCGATCCCGAACTCCATGGTGGCCGTTGTCGTCGTCCCGCGGGCGATTTTGTAGCGGAGCGTTTCACGCGGCTCTTGGCCGGCGTCCAGCACGAGGGCCGCCTCATCGTTCTTGGCATCCTTGGCCGTGTCGGACTTATTGCAGCCGTTCAACACGAGCAGCGCCGACATCAGAATCAGCGCGCGTTGTAGTATTTGCTTCACCATCGAATCTCCTTTCGGCGTCCCTGCCCCGCCGCTTGTTGGGCTTCTATATCGCAAGGTCGGCGCAGCGCGTCAAGGTTGCCTGTCCGGCGCATCTTCGATTCGTGAGTAGCCTTCGGGCAAGGCGAAGGTCTCGGTTGGAATTTGCACCCGCTCGATCGATTCGACCAGGAATACGACGGGAACACCACCGGTCTGCGCGACCCGCATCTTCATCGAAAAGCCGGGCTCAACCCCGTATTTCTTCATGGCCTTGGAGCGTTCGTCATCGGACATTTCGAGCCCGAGGTTCCGGCCTCGAAACGCTCTGGTCCAGAGGTCGGCTGGGTACTTCTGCGTGAGCCAAAGCTCGATGACGGCATTGTTGTCCTTGTCGATCACCCGGACGTGCTCCGTCTCGACGCCACTCACGGTCTCTTTGCCGAGCTTCTCGATTTGAAGATTGGCGCTCTCGCCCGAGCCCGTGACTTGCTGACTGGTCGCCGCGAGCTTCGAGTACGGGATCTCCATGATCGTGCGCTGGTTGTGTGAGATGGAGTAGTAGCTCGTCCCTTTTGCGGGCATGATGGTCGTGGCCATCACGGGCTCGTCGTTGGCATCCTTCGATTGGATGTCCATGCGCACGTCGCCCGTTTTCGAGTACCGGGCACGAATCTGCGCAGCCACGCCTTGCTCGGTCGAAAGAGTAGCCCGCAGGACGCCTTCGAATGCGAACGCGGTGGATGCGAAAAGCATCACGACCAGGCATGTCAGTGCGAAGCGCATCGAGCGCAAGCTTAGGACGCCGACACCAGTAAGCCAAACCGCTCGTCGTCGTACATCCGGTCGAAGGTTTCCTTGAACTTGACCTCGATGTTCTTTCGCTTGAGCTTGAGCGTCGGGGTGAGCTCGTCGTCCTCCACGCTGAACTCCCTGTCCAAGATGTGGATCTTCTTGATCGTTTCCACGCGCGAGAGGGATTCATTGGCCCGAGCTACCGATCTGACGACGCGTCGTTGCACTTCGAGGTCCCGCGTCTGCCGTTGCAGAAGGGCTTGAAGCTCGGCGGAGCGCGCCAGAGGGTTGCTGGTCAGATCCTTGAGGTGCTTGTTGGCGGTGGCGTCGTCGATGGTCCCTTGTTGGCGAGCCCATTCCACCACCTCCGGAGCGCCCAGCGTGACCAGTGCGACGAGAAATCTCCTCTTGTCGCCGTGCGCGTGCGCCTGGCTGATGAGCGGGTCGGAAGCCTTGATCTCGTTTTCGATGTTTGACGGCGTGAGGTTCTTCCCACCGGCGGTGATGATGATGTGCTTCTTCCGATCGAGGATGAACACGGCCCCGTCTTCATCCTTCTTTCCGACGTCACCGGTGTGGAGCCAGCCGTCGATGATGGTGTCGGCGGTCGCCTCCGGGTCCTTGTAGTAGCCCTGAAACACGACCTTGCCGCGAATCAAGATCTCGCCGTCGGCGGCGATCCGGTCTTCGACGACGCTCAGGGCGCGACCGACCGAGCCGAGCTTGACGCTGCCCGGCACGTTGGCGTGGGTGATCACCGTCGACTCCGTCATTCCGTACATCTCGAAGATCGGAAAGCCGGCGGCCCAGAAAAACTCCAGAATGTCGTGAGCGATTGGTGCTGCCCCGGTGATGAAGTACCGGACGCGCCCGCCGAATACCGCCCGCAGCTTGGAAAACACGAGGCGGTCGGCCAAGCGGTACTGCAGCTTCAAGCCGAAGGGGATGGGCTTACCGGCCTGCCAGTGCTGCACGGCCGCTCGGCCGACGCGCTCCGCCCACCGGAAGATGCGCTGTCGGGCCGGGGGTGCTTGTTCGACCGTGCTCATGATCTTCGCGTAGGCCTTCTCGAATATTCGCGGCACGCTGCCGAAGATCGTCGGTTTCACCTCGACGACCTCCTCCAGAACCTTGGCGATGTTCGAGGCGAAGTACGTGCCCATGCCCGTGTTGATGCGTCCGTAGAAGGCCAGCACACGTTCGGCGACGTGGGCCATCGGGAGAAAGCTCAGACTGACGTCGCCTTCGTCGATCGAGAACGCCTCGTCCTGGTCCCGCATGACGGTCATGATGTTGTCGTGAGAGATCATGGCCCCCTTGGGTGGCCCGGTCGTGCCGCTCGTGTAAACGATGATCGCCGTGCTATGCGGGTCGACCGCAGCAACTCGCGCTTGAATGGCCGCGCGATCCACGGGCGTCTGAAGGACCCGCTCGAACGGGATCAGCCAGTTGTGGGCTTGCATCAGCGATTCGGCCCCCTCGGTGTTCCAGACGATGACCTTTTCGAGCTGCATGAGCTCATCGCGCCGCGCGAGGATCTTGCTGATCTCCTCGAGGCCTTCGACGAACGCGACTTTCGTGTCGGCGTGGTCGAGGATGTAGGCGAGCTGCTTGGGCGTCAGCGTCGGGTACGCACCCAGCGTGACGGCGCCCGCCAGCAGCCCTCCCATGTCGCAGTAGCACCAGGCCGGGCTGGTGCTGCCGACCACGCAGACCTTGTCCTGAATTTGCAGACCGAGCCCCAGGAGATAGGACGCGATCGCCCCGGCCTGATCCAAGAATGCGTTCCAGCTCACGGGCCGCCAGGTGCTGTCTTCCTTGAAGTAGAACGCTGGCTTATCGCCGTCGCGTTCGACGCGCTTCAGGAACATCTCGCCTACCGTGTTGGCCCGTCGGGCGATGTATTCGGCGCGGGTGCCGGTGCTGCTTCTAGTGTCGAACATATTCGCCGGTTTACACCTGATCGAGGGTGCGGATCCAGGCCTACCGGGCGCGATTTGACCCAGCGACAAGCCCCGCTACACTGCGCCCCCTTCCAGCCGAAAAAGGCAAGGGAACCCCATGCGCGACCTCATCAAACTCAGTTGTGAAACCTGCGGCAAAGACAACTACGTGACGGACAAAAACCGGCGCACCATGCCCGAGAAGTTCCACATCAAGAAGTTTTGCCCCAAGTGCCGTAGCCATCAGGCGCACAAGGAAGGCAAGATCAGCAAGGGCTGAGGGAGGGGGAATGTTCCCTTTTTCGCAGCTTGCCCTTGCCGGCGATTCGTCCTGTCCGCTTGCCGGACGCCGTGTCTACCGTAGAAAGCCTTCATGGCGGACCGCGACACCCACAATCTCGGCATAGGGTATCTGCTCTGGATCTTCGGGTTCATGGGTGCGCACCGTTTCTATTATGGACGCCCGGTGACCGGGACGATTTGGTTTCTCACCCTCGGATTGCTGGGCATCGGTTGGCTGATCGACCTGGTGCTGATGCCTTCGCTCGATCGCTCTGCGGACCTTCGCTACGACGCCGGGCCGGTGAGTTACAACGTGAGCTGGATCCTGCTCACCTTCCTGGGGGTCTTTGGGATTCACCGCGTCTACATGCGAAAGTACTGGACGGGGCTGCTCTACTTCCTTACAGGCGGCTTGTTCCTGATCGGTGTGCTCTACGACTACTGGACGCTGAACGAGCAGGTCAGCGAAGTAAACCTCCAGGCGAGCTGAGCGCGCGATAGGGTGGGGCGTCGCCCTTCAGAGACGATCGACGAGGCGTGCGACCAGGGCGCCGGTGCCGCCCAGATGCCTCGGAGCGGTGCGAAACGCCAGGACGAATCGCGCCGGGGCCCGCTGGCTGAGCGCGTCGACCATCCGCGCCTTCAACGTTGCTTTCCCGTCGGGGCTGTGCAGCCCCTTGCCCACGATGACCAGGACCCAGCGCTTGCCGTCCCGTTGGCACTCCCGGACAAAGCGGTGCACCTCCCGCTCTGCCTCCGCCGCTGTGCGACCGTGTAGATCGCACTCCGCCTGAACCTCGAGCCGCGGGTCTTCGAGGCTCGCGACGATGCTGCCATGCGTGGTTCGCCGCTTCGCGAGGATGATGCCGTTGCTCTCACGCTCCACGATCAGGGGTTCGAACCGCGGCTCTGCGGCGCGCCCGGTTGCGGGAGGCCTGGGCGGAAAGTCTCTCGCGCTCGGTATCACGCGTTTTCGGGACTTTGTGTCCAGGGGTCGAACGTCAGCCAGTGCTCTTCGCAGGGCCTCGCGATCTGCCTTGGGCGGCCCGTCTGCGTCGTCTCCTCTGCCTCCTGAGCCAGCCATTACCCCGCCATCATGAACCAGCATCCGCCGACCGGGTAATTGGGGTGGACGCTGCCGTCCGGATTCAGCTCTTGCTGGGTGCCTCGCGTTTTGGGCGCCGGTTGCATTGGAGGATCGCTTTGCGGATTCGCACGGCGTCGGGCGTGACCTCCACGAGCTCGTCCTGATCGATCCAATCGAGCGCGTTTTCGATCGTGAGCTCGCGGTGCGGCGTGAGGATGACATTTTCGTCGCGACCCGCGGCTCGGATGTTGGTGAGCTTCTTCTCGCGGGTGCAGTTCACGTCCAGGTCATTGGGGCGATTGTGCTCGCCGATGACCATGCCCTCATAGACTTGCGTCCCGGTGCCGATGAAGAGCTTGCCTCGCGGTTGAAGATTGAAGAGGGCGTAGGGCGTGGTGGTGCCGGTGCGGTCCGAGACCAGCGCTCCGTTCTTCCGGCGAAGTAGAGGCCCTGCGTAGGGTTCCCAACCCTCGAACATGGTGTTGAGCAGCCCTTCGCCACGCGTTTCGGTCATGAAGAGAGAGCGAAAACCGATCAGTCCGCGCGAAGGCACGCGGTACTCGACCCTCGAACGGTTGGTTCCGAGAGGGCTCATCTTGGTCATGATGCCTCGACGGTCGCCGAGCAGTTGGGTCACGGTGCCTACGTGGGTTTGAGGCACGTCCACGAAGACGATTTCGACCGGCTCGCACTTCTGACCATCGATCTCGCGGACTACGACCTCGGGCATCCCCAGGGCGAACTCGAAGCTCTCGCGCCGCATCGTCTCGGCTAAGATCGCCAGCATCAGCTCGCCACGGCCGTAGACGATGAACGAATCGGGGGTGTCGCCATCTTCGACGCGCATCGCGATGTTTCGCTGGGCCTCTTTGAGAAGCCGTTCACGCACCTGGCGCGAGGTCACGTACTCGCCCGCTCTGCCTGCCAGCGGCGAGGTGTTGACCATGAAGCGAATCTTGATGGTCGGCTGCTCTACGGTGATGCGCTCTAGCGGGTGCGGATGGCTGGCGGGCGTGATGGTGTCGCCGATCTCCACCTCTTCGATCCCCGAGATCGCGACGATATCGCCGGCGGAAGCTTCCTCGATTCGAACGCGCTCCAGGCTCTCGAAGCCCCAAAGCCCCCCCACCTTGCGTTCCAGCACGTGGTCCTTGCCGATAATCGCGACCGTTTGCTGCGGTCTGATCGTTCCGTTACGCATCCGACCAATCGCGATTCGGCCCACATAGTCGTCGTGGATCGTGTTGTGCACCAAGAGCTGCAGAGGGAGCTCCGGGTCCCCTTCTGGCGCAGGCAGGCGTTCGATCAGGGTTTCGAACAGGGGCGTGAGGTCGTGAGACTCGTCTGCGAGCTCACGCTTGGCGATGCCCTGTTTCCCGATCGCATAGACGTGTGCGAAGTCCGCCTGCTCGTCGGTCGCTCCAAGGTCGCAAAAAAGGTCGAAGACCTCATTGAGGGCCTCGTCGGGACGGGCATCACTTCGATCGATCTTGTTGACGACCGTGACCACCGGCAGGTCGAGCTCGATGCACTTCGACAAGACGAATCGCGTTTGCGGGAGCGCGCCTTCGGCAGCGTCTACCAGGAGCAGCGCGCCGTCGGCCATGCGCAGCGTCCGTTCGACCTCACCGCCAAAGTCGGCGTGACCAGGGGTGTCGATCAGGTTGATTTTGTAATTTTTCCAACGAATCGAGGCGTGTTTTGCAAAAATCGTAATGCCCCGCTCGCGCTCCAGATCGTTGGAATCGAGCACTCGGTCGCGCACCGCCTCGTTCGCCCGAAAGACGCCGGTTTGGCGCAACATCGCGTCGACCAGCGTCGTCTTGCCATGGTCGACGTGGGCGATAATCGCCACATTTCGTATCGTATTCTGCAAGCGTTAACCCCCACGCTTTAGCGTGAGGGCGCGTCTTGCCAGATCCGTGCCAGGGCTGCCAGCCGCCCAACTTGGGGAGCGGGGCTCCGGTCGCTATCGTTAAGTTTGGGGGAAGTCGGATGTCACGATGGAAGGCGTATGGCTGCGCGCTTTGGCTGACTGCTGCGATTCTCGGCTGCGGTGAAGCGCCGTTTGAGGATCCCCGAACCGACCCGCGCGAGGGGCCACCGACCGGAAACGGGGACGGGACCTGCAACGTTCCCGAGGAAGCCGGCGAGGAAGACGCTTCCAGCCCCGACACCGTAGTCGGAGACGGGAGTCCGCAAAGTTGCACCTCCGATGCCTTCGTCGAGGCGGTCGCGCTGGGCGGTGTGATCACGTTCGACTGCGGGCCTGAACCGGTCGTGATCACGCTCGATCGAACCGCCAAGGTATTCAATGATGGCAACCCCGATGTCGTGATCGATGGGGGCGGCAAGGTGGCGCTGAGCGGCGGCGGGCGCTTGCGCATCCTGTATCAGAACACCTGTGATCCGGATCAGGTCTGGACCACGGACCATTGCGATGACCAGGATCATCCGCGCCTGACGGTGCAAAACCTGACGTTCGTCGATGGCAATGCGAAGTCCGAAGAAGATGGCGGCGGCGCGATTTTCGTGCGCGGCGGGCGCCTCAAAATCGTCAATTCGCGGTTCTTCAACAACGTGTGTCACGATGTCGGTCCGGACGTTGGTGGTGGGGCCGTTCGCGTGTTCGACCAGCATCAGGACCGGCCCGTGTACGTCGTGAACAGCACCTTCGGTGGGGAAGGGCTCGGCAACGTCTGTTCCAACGGTGGAGCGCTTAGCTCGATTGGCGTGTCGTATACTGTCATCAACAGCGCGCTCACCCACAACGAAGCGATCGGCTACGGCGCCAACCCCGAGCGCTCGGGGACGGCCGGTGGCGGAAGCGGAGGCGCCATCTACAACGACGGCAATACGTTCACGCTGACCATCTGCGGAACGCACATTGCGAACAACAGCGCCAACGAAGGAGGCGGTGCGATCTTTTTCGTGAGCAACGACCGCACCGGTAGCTTGATCATCGAGGATTCCGTCTTGGAGAACAACCCTAGCGACGGCTTCGAAACCCAAGGGTACCCGGGCATCTTCGTGCTCGCGGACGGCGAGCCTCAGGTCATCAACTCCGTCATTCGGTAGCTCGGGCTCGGTCGCTCCTCTGCGTGGTTCTATCCTTTCCGCGGGGCAAAACGGCTGAGCAGCGGTCGCGGGTTTTCCATCGCAAGCGCGTCGAGCGCGCGTTGCATGGTTGACGTGATCTCTTGGTAGCATCGCTCAAGCGCCACAGGGTCGTCAGCAGCGTCAGGGCCGAACCGGCTCCAGTCGAGCGGCTCGCACACCTGCACGGTGATCTTCGCGGGCAGTGGCAGACCCGGCATCGCGGGGAACGAGAGCCCCCAGGGGACCTGAAAGAGCAACGGCGCGCCGTCCATGCGCACCTTATCCAAACCGAAGAGCTTGGCGAAGCGTTCACCGCGCGCCAAGACCACCGTGGTTTCGTGACCCCCGTGGCCGACCACGGGCACCACCGAAACGCCCGCACGGAGCGCCAAGCGGATGAAGCCCTTTCGGCCGTTAAACACGATCCGATTGCGGTCTTTCCAGGGCCGGAAGACCTCGTACGAACCCCCGGGGTAGAGCAGCACCGAGCGCCCTTCGCTCAGGGCGGCGCGCGCGTTGTCCATGCTGGCGGGCATCTGGCCGATCTTGCGCATCAGCTCGCGCCAACCGGGGACACCGTAGATGCCGTCAAACGCGAGTCCCATCAGCGGATCGTCGAAGCCCCGCGAGCGGTACCAGGCAGCGTACACCGCGCTGGTGTCTGGCGTGATGATCCCGCCAGAGTGGTTCCCGATCAGCAAGACGGGGCTCTTGGGCACACGGTCCATGCCGCGAACCTCCGCTCCAAAGTAGCTCGTGAACGTCTCCATCTTCGGCACGAGCTTGCGCATGAACTCCGGATCGAACTGCTGCGCGGGCTCTTGGAGGTGCGCTTCGGTGGCTGCAGCCCACTTGTTCCAAAACCCGACCTGCATGAACCGCCGCATCGCGTTCACTACAGTCGGTGGCAGGTCCTGCTCCAGACCGTGTCGTTGGCCGCTCATGGGCTTGCTCCAAAATAGTACATGTTCTAGTTTTGATCGACTGGAGAAGCGATGCTTGCTGCCCGCGTTTGGTCGAGTCTGATTCAGCGGTTATTTCCGTGGCACGCGCCGGTTTCCGTTGCCGGTCCGCGCCGGCGTGCGCGTCGCTCCGCTGCTGACGCACCACAGCCCGCGGGGGCCAGCATCCGTCTTGTGCGCAGCAATGCCTACACGGGTGTGGCCCGCTTCACCGGCCGTTCGATCGATCGGCTGTTCCTGAGCGCCATGAGCCGGCCTCACCGCTACCCGCGTGACGGCGACTTGGAGCGTGTCGGAGAGGAAATCGCCGTGGCGCACGCGCTGTATCGCAAGGGGCGGCCCGCGGCGCCGAGCGCGTTTCACACCGCGCCGCCACCGCTCCGCGCGCCTTCGATCGAGCCCGCTTGGCATCCCGCGATGCGGTTCGAGTGGCTCTCCTTTGAAAGTGGCTACGCGGCGTCTCCCCATGACCGGGCTGGCGAGCGCTGGAACAACTACGACCGCAATCAGATCGCGCACGCATGGGTCGCACGTCACGGCGGCCCCGAGCGGCCCTGGTTGATATGCCTGCACGGCCTCGGAACCGGCGGGCCCTACGCGGATTTCGCTGGCTTCCGGGCCGAGATGCTGCATCACGGGCTCGGCCTCAACCTGTTGATGCCGGTGCTTCCGCTGCACGGTCCTCGCAAGCCCGCAGCCTTGCCGGTCGCCTCGCTCTTGTCGTTCGACCTGCTCGACGCGTTTCACGGTGTCTCGCAAGCGATCTGGGACACGCGCCGCTTGATCCAATGGGCGCGCACACAGGGCGCCACCAAGATCGGCCTGTATGGTCTGTCGATGGGCGCCTACGTATCGGCGCTGCTCGCTGGCCTGGACGACGTCGACCTCGTCATCGCCGGCATTCCGCTCTGCGATATCCCGGACTTGTTCGTGCATCATGCGCCGGTCGATCAGCGCCAAGAGGCCGAAGACAAGGGCGTGCTCGGCGTGCGCACGCGCGAGCTCTTCGAGCTGGTGTCGCCCTTGTCGGTGACGCCGCATACGAGGCTCGAAAATCGCTTCATCTTCGCTGGAAGCGACGACAAGGTGTCCACGGCGGAGCAAGCCGAACGCCTCTGGGAGCACTGGGGTCAGCCTGGGATTCGGTGGTTTGCCGGCGGACACGTGAGCTTCTTCTGGTCGTCCGAGGTGGCGCCCTTCGTCGACCATCGCCTGCACAAAGCCGGGTTCGCCGTCTTGGATCATTGAGGGACGGGATGGAGCGGTTCACGGGGCAGGACGCTTCGTTTCTCTACATGGAAACGCCCAGTGTGCACATGCACACGCTGAAAGTTGCGGTCCTCGACCTGCCGACGAAGATCCCCTACGCCGACGTGTTCGATCTCGTGCGCGTCTCGATGGAGAGCAGGCTTCACTTGGTTCCCCGGCTCCGGCAGCGACCCGTCGAGGTACCTGGCGGGCTTCATCATCCGATCTGGGTCAACGACCCGCACTTCAATATCGGCCGTCACCTCTACCGGTCGAAGATCACAGCGCCCGGCGGTCCCCGCGAGATGGATCAGGCCATCGGCGAGATCGCGAGCATTCAATTGCCGCGCGATCGGCCGCTGTGGGAGACCTGGTTGCTCGAAGGGCTCGCCGATGGCGGCGTCGTCCTCGTGACGAAGATCCATCACAGCCTCGCGGACGGTGTGGCTTCCGCCAACATCTTGGGGAAGCTGATGAGCATAGAGGCTGACCAGGATGACCTGAACGCGCCAAACCCGGCCTGGGTGCCGGAGCCGATCCCATCGGGGCGCACGCTCATCGCCGATGCACTTCACGACCAGCGAGAGCAGCTCGGGGAGATCGGTCCGCTGGTGAAGAGGACGATCACGGGCGGGATCACCGTTCTTGCGAACATCAAGCACCGAGCGACGGCCGTTCCGTATCCGTTCGTGACTCCCCGCACCGTCTTCAACCGGACGCTTTCGCCGCAGCGCTCGTTCGCGTCTACCTCGCTGCCGCTCGCAGACCTGAAGGCCGTGAAGGACGCCGCGGGAGTGACGTTGAACGACGTGGTGTTGGCCACTGTGGCGGGCGCCCTCGACCGTTTTTTCGAATCGCGCGGGGAGAAACTCCGCAGGCCGCTGATCGCCAGTGTGCCGATGGCGGTCGGGGAGCCGGGCGATGCGCCACGGACGGCTGGCAACCGGGTGGCCAACCTTTTCACGTCTTTGTGCAACGACGTGAACGAGCCTCTGGAGCGCTTGAGGAAGATCCACGCGGTCACCGAGCAGTCCAAAAAGGTGCAGCAGCAGCTGGGTATCGAAACGATGCTCGATTGGTCCGAGGTCGCCCCCGCGGTGGCCTATCGGTGGATCCTACGCGCGTATAGTCAATCGGGGCTGTCCGACGTGATACCCCCACCGGCCAATCTGATCGTCTCCAACGTGCGGGGCCCCGATCACCCGCTCTATCTGGCGGGCGCGCGGCTCCGCGCGATTTATTCGGTGGGCCCGGCGCTCGAAGGGATTGGCCTCAACATCACCGGCTGGAGCTACTGCGGCGAGCTCGCGTTTGCGCTCGTCGCTGACGGGCAAGCGGTGCCCGACCCACATGCCATCACCGATGCGCTTCGCCCCGCTCTCGACGATTTGATTCACGCAACCCGAACAGGAGACCCCCATGAGCAAGCCCGCCCTCGACACTTGGCACCAAATCATCCACGAACGAAACGTTGCTGCGCTCGATGATGTCTTGGCCGAAGACGTGGTGTTTCATTCACCGGTCGTGCACGCCCCCCAGCGGGGGAAACAGCTCACGAAGCTCTACTTGAGCGCCGCCATCATGGTGCTCGGCAACAGCGATTTCACCTACGTCAGGGAGGTCGTCGGCGATTCGGATGCGGTCCTCGAGTTCACGTCCGAGGTCGACGGAATCCACATCAATGGCGTCGACATCATCCACTGGAACGCGGACGGTAAGATCGACGATTTCAAAGTGATGATTCGCCCGCTCAAGGCGGTCAATTTGCTTCACGCCATGATGAAGCAGATGCTCCAACAGATGGGCTAGCCCAGACGAGCAGCCAGTCAGCTGAGCGTGGACAGCTTGTCGCGGTGCTTCATTTGCAACGAATTGTATTCGTCCTGTGTGAGGCTCAACGCCTTGGCGATTCGGCGAAGCTGGGTCTGCTCGTCGTGCTTGAGCACCTCGTCGGCGACGGCCATTTCCACCAACACTTCGAGCACTTCGAGTCGAAGCTCGCGATCGGCAAGGTCTCGAAGGTCGCGCGTCCAATCGTGGTCGCCGAGTAATGCGACGTGACTGATTTGGTCCGCCAGGAGCCCGCAGATCGCATCGACTCCTGCCTGGCTGAGACCGTGGACGCGGCTGAGCTCTTTCTGGATCGTAGATTCTTCCTGCGCCGAATAGTGACCGTCCGCGTAGGCGACTTTGGCTAGCAGGCCGGCCACCGCGGTCACGATGCGCCGGGTAGCATCGTCGGCGTCGGATAGATACTGCTCGACGATCTCTGCCAGACGGTCCCTCGCCTCCGGGGTGGTCGCTGCGGGCTTGTTTTTGCGGCGAAACATCATCGTCGTTTCAATATACCCGCCGAGGCCGATGCACAAGGCAGCTAAAGGCCCGCTTTGACGGCGACCCAGACCAGGGCGCAGAGCAAGGCGCTGCTGACGCCCAACCACAGGCCGTCTTGGACGAAGAAAGGAAGGAGCATCAAGAGCAGGCCGACGCCGAGTTGGACGGGCCTGTGCTGTTTCTTGCCATACATGAACAGCACGAAACCGATGCTGCTGCCGACGAGGGAAACGATCAGATACGCTGGTTCCAGCATCCCTACTCGGGCTTGTACGCGACCGCGGCCGACGATGGGCCGGCCAGGGGAATGATCTCGAATCGCGTGAAGCCGGCTTCGCTACACCATCGCTTGAAATCCGCGCCGCTGTAGTCGAACGCATCCCCGAACTCGATCAGCATGTTGAGAGACATCAAGAGGCCGAACGCATTTTTGCGGCGCGCGTCGTCGATGAGCGCCTCCACGACGATGAAGGCGCCCCCCGGGGGAAGCGCGTCATAGGCGAGCTTGATCAGATGCTTCTTCTTTTCGAGGTTCCAATCGTGAAGGATCATGCCCATGGTGATCACGTCGGCCTTGGGGAGCGGGTCGGCGAAGAAATCGATCATGACGGTGGTCACGCGATCGGACAAGCCGGCCTGCTCGATACGCTTTTTGGCGATCGGCTCGACCTGCGGAAGATCGGCGGAAACACAGCGCATGTGCGGATTTGCGGCGGCCACCATGCACGAGAGCTGTCCCGTCGCGCCTCCCGCATCACAAAGTGTCTCGTATCTTGAGAAATCGAATTTCTCTGCCAAGGCTTTGAAGTTGCCGGCCGAGACGCCAGCCATCGCGTTCATGAACTGCTCGAGCCGCTCGGGGGCGGCGTAGAGCTTGGCGAACAGCGGCTCTCCCGAGCTCTTGGTCTCGTTTTGCGGCTTCCCGGTTTGAAGGGCCTCGGTCAGGTGTGCCCAGAAGCCGTAGAGGCGGGCGCTCGCCATTTCGAGAATGCCGCCGATGTACTCAGGGCTGTTCCGGTCGAGGAACACCGCCGTCTCCTTCGTGTTCCGGTAGAGCGCCCCAGGTCCGTCGCCGTCCCGTTCGAGAACGCCCAGCGCCACGAGCGCATCGGGGAAGTCTGGAATTGCGCGCGGGTGCAGCTCGAGCTTCTTCGCGATCTGTTCTGCGGTGAGCTTCCCTTTGCCAAGATGGGTGAACAAACCGAGCTCCACGGCCGTGAGGAGGGCTCGGGAGCCGAAAAACCCCATGCCGACTTGCATGATGTGCGAGGGATCCAACTCAAGTGTGCGCATCGGATGACTCCTTGTGAACTCAATAGACCTACAACCGGTTGAGATCGGAATGCAAGAGGGATCCTAGGTCGAGTCCGGCTCCACTCCGGTGGGTAGGGCGCCGTCTTTGGAGTGCAGCCCGGTTCGCGCCTTGGCTCTGGTGAGCAGCGCGTCGCCGACGTGGATGAAGACGACCAGTGCGAAGATCGGCCCGGCGACGAGTAAGCCTTCAAC
>JBAVOF010000113.1:0-2654 GCA_049691835.1 Polyangiales bacterium | reverse complement strand
AGCAAGAGCGGCAGGCCGAGACCATGGGAGCTCTAGGGCTCGGGTTCGTTCTGGCCCTGATCGTGATGTTCTCGATGCTCGCCGTCGTGTTCCGCAGCTACACCCAGCCGGTCCTTGTGATGTCAGCGATCCCGTTCGGCATGGTGGGGGCGGTATGGGGGCACGTCGTCATGGGGTTCTCGCTGAGCCTGATGAGCATGATGGGATTGATCGCCTTGTCCGGCGTGGTCGTGAACGACTCGCTGCTTCTGATCGTCTCGATCAATCGCTTCCGCGACGAGGGAATGGGCCTGTGGGAGGCGGTGATGGCGGGCGGGACGAGGCGTTTTCGCCCCATCCTGTTGACCTCGCTCACGACGTTCTTCGGGCTGGCGCCGATGATCCTGGAGACTTCGGTCCAGGCGCGCTTCCTGGTGCCCATGGCGGTCTCGCTGGGCTTCGGCGTCTTGGTTTCGACGATGATCATGCTGCTCATCGTGCCCTGTGGGTACCTCATTCTCGAAGACGCGCGCCGCAACGCTGCCAACTTCTTCGCACGACTGCGCGGACGTCCGACGGTGCCCCCACCCCCTCCGACGATGACGTCGGATACAGGTGGCGGGCTCATGACGGCCGAGTAGCCGTCGACGCGCTTTAGGAAGCCGCGGAAAAAGTCCAGGTGCCCGTGGCCGCGTGATTGCGGTTCAGCGCGACCGGCTTTCGCATGAGGCCCATCGCGGCAACCGTAGAATGCATGCCCGCCCAACGGGCCAGGCTGCGGTACGCGACCAATTGGGAGCCGCCCGGATTGCGTCGAGCATGGTCCTTGGCGACCTCGAAGACCTCGAGGTAACGCTGGACGCAGGCCTCGGGGTCGGAGCGATTTTTGGCATTGCGCGTGGCCTGGTCGGACATTTGGCGGCGCAGTGCCGCCCCGGTGAGCAAGAGCTCGACATGCCCGCCAAACTGACGGTCCGCATCTTCCCCGTTGGGATCGACCAGGAAGCCATCGTCACCATCGGTGACCTGTCCCGCGACGCCCATGCCGTCATCCATGGCGACTACCGGAAGGCCACACCAGAGCGCCTCGCTGACGACCTGTCCATAGGTTTCCGACAGCGAAGCATAGACGAAGAGATCCGAGTGCCGATACCAGGCCGGCATCTGTTGGAGGGGTTGCTCGCCGACGAAATACGTACGGTGATCGATGCCAAGCTCCTGGGCGAGCTCCTTGAGCGCCTCGCTCTCCGGACCGTCGCCGACGAGCGTGAGCGTGGCCCCCTCGACTCGGGGATACACGTGCTGGGCAAAGATGCGAAGGAGGCGATCGACCTCTTTCTCTCTGGCGTGACGGCAGACGACTAGCAGTCGCGAACCGGGCGCTGCGTCGCTGTCAAAGGGATCATCGTGGCCGCTTTGGTCGAAGATGCGCTTCTCGATGGCGCGCGGGATCACGTGAATCGGTACCTCGACGCCACGTTCCTGCCAGTAGCGCTTGAGCCCAGGGCTCAGGCACACCAGCGCGTCACCTGCGTTGTAGGCATCGGTCGTGTTCGATTCGACCCAGGGCATGACGCGGTCTTCGAAGAGACGATTGACCGTGGAGACATGATGGAGAGCATCCGGAAGAACGACGTTGTACACGCTCGGCATGTGAACCGTATTGACGCAAACCAGTGGCACGCCGTGCTGCTGTCGGAGCCACCCACCCGCAAAGAGCAAGCCGCTGGGGCTCTGGGCAAGGAGCATGTCGAAGTTCGCGTCCTTCAGGGCTTCAAGCGAGGACCGGGAGGGCATCGCGAGATAGAAGCCGGGATGGTTACGCAGCGGGATGCTGGGCAGGGAGATGTGTCGCGGAGGAAGCTCGCTCGGGCGGGCGTCGGGATCGTCTGGGCCGACGACCGTCACCTCGTGGCCGCGCGCCGTCATCTCGCGATAGAGAAACTGCGACGCGTAGGACGACCCATTGGCGTACGGAATCCGAACGTAGTCGTTCAGGATCGCCAACCTGCGCAGCCACCGTCGCTCATGCGAGTACATCGAGGCCCTCCCTGTGTTTCATCAATGAGACTGTCAACCGTGAATCACATTCACACCCCGTGAAAAAAGGCGTTGCGGATTGACCACAGGCAACTACATTCACCCCGATCCGCGGCGTCATTTGCCGCGTTTTTTGGGGGTTTCTACGGGTTTCGGAGACATTCCCTAGCTCCGGCTCTCTGTTCATGCGAGAAGCGCGCCAACCTGCCGGGTAGGTTCCGGTAGTGACAGAATCTTCTGTTCCCGCCTCTGAGGAGCGGCCGTTCCGGACCTCGGAGCGTCGCCACGCACCCGCGAGCTCGTGCCGGTCGCCGACACGCAGTCATGTCGGTTCCGTTTCCGGGCTGATGGACAGGAGTGCACTGGCGAGGACTCGTGACGCTGTTGCTCTCGAGCTGTGCGCGCCCAACAGTGCGACGATACTCGCGACGCATCGCTGGAAAGGCTCAAGCGCTCAGTCGAGGCGGACGTGTTTGCGCGTTTGTCAGCGAAAACGAGACACCCTTGATGCCTTTGACAGTCCCGAGGCCCCAAGCTAAAAGGCCGGTCCCAAAGGGCGACGCCCCGAGGTGGATGCGGCGGTAGTTAAGTTGGTTATAACGCCGGCCTGTCACGCCGGAGGCCGCGGGTTCGAG
>JBAVOF010000112.1:0-1805 GCA_049691835.1 Polyangiales bacterium | reverse complement strand
CGGAGGATGTTGTTCCAGGTTCGGCGAAAGCCGTGAAGGGTGAAGCGGTCGCGGATGCCGGCCGCCTGTAGAGCTCGCTCGAGAGGCTTTCGGAGCGAGGCATTGCGGTGATGGGTTCCGACGCGGCTCGGGAAGACCAGGCCCTCGGATAGCCCAGGAGCCTGGTCTCGGACGAGTCGCTGTCGGTGTTGCTTGAGGACCGCCTTGAGCGGCGGTGGCCGAGGCACGTCCCGGACCTTGCCTGTCTTGGTCGTGCCCACGCGGCCCTGCCACTGGGAGCGGCGGATCCAGATCACGTCGGCGTCCTCGTCGATGTCGGACCATTGGAGAGCCGAGACCTCGCCGAAGCGGGCCCCGGTGAGCGCCATCGTGAGGAACAGCGGGTACCACTCCGGCTCGTGCTCCCGCAGGTAGGCGAGGACCCGTCGCAGGTCCTCGGGCTTGAGCCGGTTGCCGACCGGGGGTGCCTCCGGAAGCGTACTCACCCGAGCGCAGGGGTCCCGGGGCAGCCCGAGCTGCGCCTGCGCGTCCCGCAGCAGCGTACGAAGCAGCCTCAGCCGCGAGTTGATGGTGCGGGGCTTCCCCTGTTGGGCATCACGCCACCGGAGCACGTCCTGAGGCGTGATCGCATCGACGTAGTAGTCCCCCAACGCAGGTAGGATGTGCTGGTCGAGGGCGACCGCGTACTTGTCCCGCGTCGAAGGCTTAAGAGTGGGAATCTTCCCACGCATCCACGAGCTCGCGTATTCGCCAAGGCGAAGACGGTGCTCTGGGGTCGTGCCGCCCGTCAGCAAGACGGTACGAAGCAACTCCCTTTGGGAGCTCGCTTCGGCCATGCTGGTAGCGGCGATCACTTTCTTCTGATCCTTTCGCTTGCCCGTCTTCGGATCGTTCCAAGTCACTCGAACTCGATAGCGACCCGACGACAGGCGTTCGATTCCCGGATACCGAGATTTGCTCATGCGCTCCTCCCGTCCCGGACGTTGCGTACCGCTGCGCAGCATACCGCTGGCACCCATCGGCAATCCAGCGGTCGAGCGTCGAGCAGCGAAACATCAACGTTCGCCGGGGGCCGCGCCCGTCGGGCTCGAGCATGCCGCGGCTGACGAGAGAGCGGACACCGGAGGGCGTTAGCCCGAGAAAGGCTGCGGCGCTGCGACAGTCGAGCCATGGGTCCTCGTCCCATGGCGTCGTCATCGCGGCTCATGGTTCGGGATCGCGTTCATGCTCATCCCCTGTTATCGGTTTTGCCCCTCGAAAAGTTGCTCAGGCTTCGGTTTGCTAGGTCACGGGAACTTCTTTTCCTGGCCTTCGGCGATAGGAATCGCGCCTGCACGTTGCGTGGTGTTGCCCGTTCCTGCACGAAGTGGCGTCGCGCGCGCTGCCGCTTACATGATTGATGCCCTTGTTGCGCTCCGTTGCGTACGGTTGAGCCACATACAACGACATTGATGGCAGTTGGGCAGGGCAAGATGTGGGATTGTAAGACATCGAAGATGTCTCAATCTCCGCTTGCCGCGCTCAACGCCTTCGGCTTATTCGCGGCGGAAGTCCAGAGCCCTACAAGAGTGATCGCTGTCAGGGAGGCGCGACGCTTGGGCAGGTTTCTGATCGTTGGGGTGGGCCTCTGGTAGGAATTGCACCGTGAAGGCAGGTCCCCCCAAGTCCCAGTTCACGGTACTCAGAGACCGCCGACAGATTCGCGTCGAGATTCCTCCGAAGCGTCGCTGGGGGCTCTGGGTTCTTCTGACGGTCTTCCTTGGGTGTTGGGTCGTCGGCGAGGTGGCCCCGTTGTTGTCGTTCCT
>JBAVOF010000111.1:0-6726 GCA_049691835.1 Polyangiales bacterium | reverse complement strand
CGTTGAGGCCTTCTCCATAGATGGGAAGACGCTTCCGTTCCAGCGCGTTCAGAATCATGAGCGGGATGAGCTTCTCGGGAAACTGCATCGGACCATAGTTGTTCGAGCAGTTGGTGATCTTGACCGGTAGACCATAGGTTCGGTGATAAGCGCGGACGATGTGATCACTTGAGGCCTTGGATGCGGAGTAGGGGCTCGATGGATCGTATGAGGTAGTCTCCTCGAAGAAACCCGTTGCTCCCAGCGAGCCATAGACCTCGTCGGTGCTCACGTGGTGGAACAGTCGGTTGTCGTCGCCGGTCCAGCGCATTCGGCAGGCATCGAGGAGATTGAACGTTCCCTCGATGTTGGTGCGAATGAACTCGCGCGGGCCCAGGATGCTCCGGTCGACGTGGCTTTCCGCAGCGAAGTGCACGACCAGGTCCGGGTCGAGCTCGTCGAACACCTCGTCCACGCCTTTCCGGTCCGTGATGTCCACTCTGCGCAGCGCGTAGTTCGGCAGCGCGTCGATGGCTCGCAAGCTGCCGAGATTGGCTGCGTAGGTGAGCTTGTCGAGATTGACGAACTGGTGCTCTGGATGTGCGGGCACCAGGTGATTCAAAAAGTTGGCGCCGATGAAGCCGGCGCCACCCGTAACGAGGATCTTCATCGACTGCTCTGGACCTCGGCGATCAGCATACCCGGAACGTTTGGGCGGCGCACACGCGCCTCCCGGCGCTCAGGTTCCGATGTGGAACGTCAGCGCAAACGTGCCCGCAATGGCAGTCCCCGCCGTGCCCGCGGTGAAGTTGCCTCCGGTCACGTTCTCCCTGCCCTGGAAGACCAGGCCGATGATCGAGTAGTCGAAATCCGCCGCGATCGAAACCCATTTCACGATCGGAATCCGAAGGCCGGCACCGATCGATGCGCCTCCCCCGTGGCTCCGCGCGTTGCCCACCAGATTGTCGAACCCGGGAATCGCGAGGCCGCCCGTCGTGGTGCAGTAGTTGAAGCCAAGCCGGATCTCCGGATGCACATAGGGTACGGCGCGGATCAGGAAACCGAGATCCAATCCCACCGTCGTCAGGTCGAACGGGTCGTAGTCCGCACGCTTGAAGCGGGCGCCGATGGTCGATGAGCCAGCCCGGAAACGCAGCGCGGCACCGAACTCCGGCCCGCGAACGACGAGCTTCGGTATCTGCTCCTGAAACTGCGGAGGGATGATGTCGAGCGAACGGAACCGCGTAGCGTCGAAGCGGGAGGGACCCGCGGTCGCCTCCAGCCAAAATAGCCCTCCGACCTTCTTGTCGTACGCCTTGCGCTTCTCGGGGGCGTCCTCCGGGGCTTGTTCAGCTGGGCCGGCAAGCGTGACGCCGTTCTGCTCAACCGAGAACGAGCCTGGCAGGTCCTGCGCGCTGGCCCCCGCTGTCAGCACCCAAAACACCGCAAGAGCAAAAGCAAACTGTCTCATCGGTTCCCCCTAACCGCGGATCGAGCGAGCTCCCGTCGGAGGAGCTACCCCCTTTCACCAGTGTCCAGGTGGGGTCTCAGCGCGTCAATGCTTACAGCGTACCTGTGTGGGGTGGATTACAGATGTGCACGGCCGCGCCGCGCTCATGCCAGGATCTCGCTTACCCCTTGGGTGGCTTCCATGGAGCGAGTGCCCCAGCTCTCAGTGTTCAGACCCATCACCTGTTGGATCGTCAGGCCCACGCGGGTCGTCGATGAGGTGGCACCTCTGACGTGCACCCCTGACTTCAGAGCGCCTCTGGCGCGGCCTGCGATCATCATGGGAATCCCGGTGATCGCGTGAGCTTTTGCGAGTGAAACATCGGAGTGGCCAAACACGAGGCAGTTGTCGAGGAGCGTTCCGTCCCCTTCGGGAACGGCGGCCAAGCGCTCGAGGAAATCGGCCCAAGCTTCCATCGATGCGTACACGAACTCCGTCGCCTCAGGTTGATAGCCCACGGCCGGGTCCAGAGCCTCATCGTGGGTGAGCTGATGATGCTGCGAGCTGGACCCTGGTTGCCGAAGTCCCGAAATACGATCGGAGAACATCATGCTGAAAACACGGGTCTGATCGCACGCCAGCGCAAACGAGAGTAGCTCGGCCATCAGCCGGTTGGTCGACATCGATTGGCCGACCTCCGTCCCCAAGCTCTCGGGCCCTGGTGCGGGCGCGCGAGAACAGCCCTCGAGGTCAGGGGGCCCGGCGAGCAGTATGTCGAGTTGCTGCTCCAACTGGCGTACGGACGTGAAGTACTGGTCCAGACGCTGCTTGTCATGCGTGCCGACCTGCTGGAGCAGCCGTTCGCGGTCGTCCTTGACCGCCGAAAGGACACTCTGGCGGAGCGCCAAACGTGGCTCCGGGGTGAAAGGCCCAGCGTTCGGATCGGCGAACTCGGGACCGAACACGCGCGTGTACAATGCCATCGGGGAAAGCTCGGGCGCGTTGAACACGCTCTGGCTCTCGTAGCTATAGCTCTGATTCGGGTTACCGGTGCATGACATTTCGAGCGAACGGAACCGGGTGAGCCGGCCGATCTCCGCCGCGATGATCGTGTCCAGCGTTGGCGCCGGAACGGTGTAGTCCTGCAGGGGCAGGCTCCCCGTCAGCGTCCCCATCAAGCCCGCCGTGTGAGGAAAGTTCGGCCTGCCGTCGAGCTTCACGTCGAAACCACTGAGGATGCTCACCTGGTCTCGGAGCTTGGTTCCGTTTGCGAGCTCGCGGTCGAGGGCCTGGAGCTCGATCGGAAGCTCGTAACCAGCGCCCTCCGTTGCGGGCGTCCAGCGCTCCGGGTTCACGCCGCATCCCCACATCCAAGCTCCAAACCGCAATGGCAGCGGCGCGCCCTGGGCCAGCCCAGTCGCGTTGCCGTTCAAGAAGCAGTCGAGCAACGGAAGCCCCATTGAGACCGCACCTCCGGCGAGCGTTCCTCGAAGAAGGGTCCGTCGGTCGAAGCGATTCATGATCCGCCTCCCGCTTCTTCGGCGTCGCGCGGTCCGGAGGTCGTTCGGAAGCCTTCGCTCAAGGCGATCTCTCGTAGCAGCTCCGTGACTCGGTACTCGGAGCCTGCAAACTGCTCGCTCAAGTATTCCAGGAGCCCTTCCTCTCCGGATTCCGCATTTCGACCCACTGCGTAGCGATACAGGTTGCGCACGAGGCACGGACCGAGCGCAGGGTGATCCCGCAACGCCCGACCCATTCCGGCGGCATCCTCGTACGTGACGCCTTCGAGCTCGCCAGAGGTGTCGATCGGCGCGCCGTTCTCTTCGTCGCGAAGCATGCCGATTGCATCGAACCGCTCCAGCGCGAGGCCGACGGGATCCATGAGGCTATGACATCCCGCGCAGGATTCGTTGCTGACGTGACGCTCCAGACGTTCCCGTGCCGTGCGAAGCTCGCCCGTGGTGTTCTCCACGATCGAGAAATCGATGTTTGCCGGGGGCGTCGGGATGTCCTGGCAGAGCAGCACCTCGCGCACGAACTTGCCGCGCAAAGTCGCCGAGCTTCTGCCGGGATGCGAGTACAGCGCGTTGAAGCTCACGTGGGAGAGCAGCCCGGTTCTTTCGGCCTCCTCTGGGAACACGTACGGCTGCCACCCCGCGGGAGTTGGAACCGGCACGCGATATACGACGCCGAGCCGCCGCGTCATGAACGACTGGGACGTGATGAACAAGTCGCGGAAATCCCGTTCTGCGGTCAGGTGCGCGACGATCGTGCGGAGAGATTGTTCCTTGGCGTCTTCGGCGAGCCCCTGCGTGTAGGCCGGAAACAATGCGGGATCCTTACGGACGAGCCCGTCGTCGAACTGTTTGAAGTCGTACAGGTCGGAGAAGAAGGACCGAATCCCGTCCTCGAGCTTTGGTGACGCCAGCAGGCGGTCGACCTGCTCGGCTAGACCTGATTCGTCCACCAAATCACCGTTCTCGCCTGCGGCCAACAACTCGTCGTCAGGAGTGGTGTTCCACAAGAAGTAACTGAGACGCGAAGCCATCGATACGCTCGTGAGGCGCACGGTCGTGGGGTCGGTTGGACTCGGCTCGGCCACCTCCACCCGGAAGAGGAACTCTGGTGAGCTCAGGAGGCTGGTCAGCGCGAGCTCCAGGCCGGCGTAGAAGTCGTGCAGTGCGCTCGCTGCCTCCTCGGCGATCGCAACTCGAGCATCCGTCTCCTCGGCGGTCAACGAACGACGGAACAGCTGGCGTCCCACGCGTTCGATGAATGCTCTCGCGCAGTCGGTGTCACTTGCGGTCGGGGAGCTCGGCTCGCAGGGAACCAAGACGTGCCGATGCTCGGGGTCGAGGGCCTGCGCTGCGACCGCGGTTGCGGCTGCCTCGTACTTCTCGAACCCGGAAGGCGTCACGCTGGCAAAGGAGGCCCCGACTGCAACCAGCCCGTCACGGCGGTCGTCGGGATCGATCCGACGTGGGACCGTGATGTCCTGCCCCAGCACGTCGTGGATAGTGCGCGCAAGCTGCGGCGCGGTGAGCCGCTGCAGCGCGATCGGGCCCGGCTCGACTTCTACCGCCTGTGGAGAGCTCGTGGAGCCGCCGCAGCCCAAGACGGTGACCGCCAGAAGCCCCGCGATGAAGGGATGATGGGTCAGGCTCGAGTAGATGGTGCGCACGCAGGGTCCTCGAAATCGTCGTCTAGCCGCCGCCGAAGGTACGCGTCCGCCCCGATCGATGCAATGACGCTCGCGTTTGCTTGCCCCTCCGCCAACTCGGGTGACGCGCCCCACGGCGTCGCGTAGACTCGCCGGCGCCCCTCCCGCCGGGGGGCAGGAGGAGCACAGATTGCTACGGAATTTCGTCATCTTCACCGGTTTCTTGGACATTCCTATCGGCCTCGCGACCTGGGCGGCGGCGATCCTCGAACCGCAGGATACCCACTTTGGCGCCCTGATGACCTGTGGTGCGTTCCTGGTGTTTGCAGGCGCGGCGCTCGTGTGGTCGGCGCAAGATATGACCGCTCGCGCCCCCATCATCTTCTGGCAGGGCTTCGTGCGTCTGACGGCGGTCGCCAGCATCCTCTACATGGTCCCCAAAGGCATCGCGGAGTCGTGGCAATATGGGATCGTCGCGTTCGACGGCGCGATCGGCCTCGTCTACATCATCGGAATGATGAAGCACACCGGTGCGTCGTTCTTCCAGCTGTCGATGGGCAAGTCCGCCTAGGACGGCCGGCGCCAGTGCCGGTGTCCCTGAGGCCAGGCAAGCCTCGCCTCGACGCTCACGCCAATCGGAGTTGGGTGCTCGATTGTCGATTGTCATTCGCGACGTCGCCGCGCATCGCCCACGAGGCGAGGTGCCGGCGAAGCCCCGTGGACGACGCAACGCGCCGGCTCTACGGGATGCCAGCGCCAGCCTCCGCGGGTGGGGAGTGCTAGCCTCCGGCTTATGGTTCGCCTGGCTGCGTTCGGGGTGTTCTTGGTCGTCTTGCACTTGGGGCAGCCGATCGTCATCCCCGTTCTGCTCGCTACACTGATCGCGATCAGCCTTTCGAAGATTCTCGACCTCACCGACAAGGGGCTGCCGTACTGGGTTGCTGTAGCTCTTGCGTGCCTTGCGGCCGTGTCTGTCGTGACGGGGCTGGGCTTTCTCACCACCCGGGCGGCCACCGATTTCGCTCTGGCTTTCAGCCAGTATCGCGATCCCTTCGATCGTCTGCAGTTTGATACCGCATCCTGGTTGTGGAGCCTGGGCCTGGGCATTCCGGCGACCGCGGTCGAGCGATTCGACCCTGGCGAGGTGGTGCGGGCGCTCACGGTCCCCGGCTTGACGCTGGCGCTCAGCGTCGTGTCGGCCGGCTCGCTCGTGCTGCTGATCACGGTGTTTCTCGTCGTAGAGAGCGGATCTATTTCTCAGAAGCTCAGGGGAACCGATCGGTTGGGAAGGCTCGACGTCCAGGTTCTCAAAGGCGCGGCGCGCGATGTGCAGCGGTATCTCCTGATCAAGACGGTGACGAGCGCGGCCACGGGTTTGCTGGTCGCCGGTCTGACCAACATCGTCGGTCTGGGGCACTCCCTCTTGTTTGGGCTCTTGGCGTTTGTCCTCAACTACATTCCAAGCATCGGGAGCATCCTCGCTTCGATTCCGGCGATCGCGCTCTGCTTGATCACGCTCGGGTGGTTTCCCACCGTCGGCCTGGCAGCAGGTTACTTTCTCATCAACCTCGTGCTCGGAATCATGATCGAACCCCGTTGGGCTGGTCAGGCGACTGACCTCTCGCCTTCGGTGGTCGTCCTTTCGATGGTATTCTGGGGGTTCGTGCTCGGGCCGATCGGCGCCCTCCTCTCGGTTCCGCTGACAATCATCGTTCGCATCACAGCCTCGCAATCGAGCGAATGGTCGTGGCTTGCCATGCTCCTCAGCTCCCCCCGTACTGCGCGTGTGTCATGAATCGCCCGATGGACGGGCAGACTGAACGAATCTTTCTTGGCATTGAAGTGGAGTAATCCGTGAACCGCGTTCCCATGCTGCTCGTTCGCGTGCTTGGTATTTCTCTCTTGATGGGCGCCACGTACTGCACGTGTCGCGTCAGTTACAACTACTACGACGAGTGCGACACCGCCGTGTCTCACTCCGAATGTTACGCGACCCGTCGCGATCCCGACTCCGAGCAGGTCGTGTTGGCCACCGAGATCGCGACGCGCTGGATCGACGAGCATCCGATCGAGGAACAGCCGTGGGATTGGGGCTCGGGCGTCCTGATGTTCGCGATGACCGAGCTCTATCGAGTCA